>JAIDMV010000337.1 GCA_029050385.1 Anaeroplasmataceae bacterium
GAATTTACTCATAAGTACCAGATATAAAGAAGAGTTAATAAAGATATTAGAAGAAAATAAAATTAATAAGAAAGAGCCATTATAATCATAATGTTTAGTTAAGTTAAGTATTTAGTATAGTATTTCCGAAAAAGCAGATACTTTAGTTTCTATATGAGATTAGTATTTGCTTTTCTTTTTATTATAATTTTATCAAAATCATAAGAAATCATAGATTTAAGAATAATTTTTATTTGTTTTTTATCAAAATGACATTAGTCTTTAGTAATTATGGACAACAGAAGAAGCATTGTGGTAAAATATGAATATACAGCATATGGTACAATCACATCAATAACAGGAAGTAAAGCTTCAACAATAGGAGCAGATAATCCATTTAGCTATAAAGGATACTATTATGATAGTGAAACAGGTCTATATCTAGTAACCACAAGATACTACAATCCTGAGTGGTGTAGATTTATCAGTCCTGACTCTATTGAGTATTTAGACCCTAACAACATCAATGGAATGAATCTGTATGCATACTATGGAAATGACCCAGTTAATAGATATGATCCAACTGGCCATTTTTGGGATACTGTTTTTGACATACTATTCATTGGTTGGGATATATATAACCTCGTTAAAAATGAAGGCTACAAAGATTGGAAAAATTGGGTAGCTTTGATAGTTGATGTTGCTTTTGCAGCTATTCCATTTGTTACTGGTGGTGGTGGACAAGTTGTTAAACTTGCTGATGTAGCAGATGATATTTCTGATTTTAGTAAAGTAACTGTTGTGGGAGAAACAATGACTCGTGTTAAGACAGTTTCACAATTTGTGAATGCAACAGATTAATTTATATGATGGTTTTCAAGCATATGATAAACTTTCTAGATTGGGCAAAGGTGGAAAAGCGTTAGCAGAAATTGGTGGAAAGGCATCAAATATTGCATGGCTATATGGAAAATTAAGAAGTGGTTATAAAGTTATAGATATTGGAATTGATTCTACTCGATTAATTAGAAGTTCAAGTTATATTGTAGAAAGAATTGCGTTAGGAATTTGGAAAAGTCGTAACATATGGAAGTGGATATACCATTTTGATTTTTAGGAGATGATTTTTTGTGGAGAACAAAAATTTAGTAAATGCATTTAATTATTTGTTAAATGAATATAAATGTTCTTATTCATTTGAGAATGATTATGGTGATACATATTTGTTTTATAATGATGATTTTAAGGTCAAACTTTATGTATGGGAGCAATTTAATGAGTTAGATATAAATCTGATTTATAAAATGGAAAATTACCATATCGATCCATATATAGAAGAACCACAAAAAATTTTAGAAATTAAAAAAGCTAAAAGAGGATTAAAGGGATTCTTTTATAATTATGATAAAGAGTTTTGGAATATTGTGTCTATTATTGTGAAAAATAAAATCAAAAGAATAGTCGAGTAATAAGAAGAATTATTATCACTTTGATACTAAGTAAGGGAATTACATAATGGTGTAACTCCTACTAGTCTATGGTTTTATTCATATCAAGTTTGATAAGTATTAATAGTAGATTAAGAGCAACCAAAAAGTTCAAATAATAGTCACTAATATAGTAAGAGATGTGTTTCTTTGAAAGAACAATCTAGACTGCAAATAGGAAATTTAATCTATTTAAGTTAAATCCATTAATAACAATTAATTAGAAGGTGCAAAATATGAATATCCAAGAAAAAATAATAGAAGAATATCCATTTCTTTTTGCTTAAATTTTATCAAAATCTTTTTAAAATATCTCTTTAAGAATGATTTTTATTAAATTTTTATCAATATAATATAACTAGTAAGAATTATAGACAATGTGTGAAGTAATGTGGTAAAATATTAAGTAGTAAGATTTACAAAATACTTTAGGAGGAATGATGTCATGAAAAAGATTGGGTTTCTTTTTATTGCTTTATTAGCTATTTTTATGTGTTCCTGTACGGATAGCCCTGAGATGCTATATGAAGAAGCATGTAATCGGTGGGAGGAATTTTTGGCAGCTGATCAACTAAGTTTAGTTACTAAAATGGAAGTTTCTGCGAAGAGAAAAGATGAAGATTATTTTTTAGTAAATGAAACAGCTAGTGCTGAGGCTAAAATTTGTAAAACTCCCTTTTATATGGAAGCACAACAAAATGGAGAACTTATGATTATTCAAGAAGAACAAGGCAAGCTTTATAGCTATGTTCCCTCTGCATTAGGTTCAAAATATTTAGAAAGATCTTATTTTGGGGATATGAACTCTTTAGATGATGCAACAAATTCCTATTATGATGAGGAGCCATTGTTGGGTTTAAAAGTTCAAGATATGAGGATAACATATGAAGAAGATACTTATATCTTCAAAATAAATATGTATAAATTTCTTCAAAATTATAAAGATTCGGAAGAAATAAAAGACATAATTAGCTCCTTAGGTGGAGATGCAAAGCTTTTTAAAAATTTTTGGGTAACGTTGAGTATGAGTTTTTCTGAAACTATTGCTGACTTGAAAATAGAGATGGAATATGAGTATGATGGAATATGCCTAAATATTATAATGGATACAAAATTTGATAATCAAAAGTTTGAAAAAAGAGATATATTTAATGACTCAAGTTACACTGTATTGCATCCAGATACGATAAGTAGTGTTTATCGTTTTTCTTCTGTTGGAAAGGTTATACGAATACCAAGCTATTCAGCAAACTATTTTAAATTCAATTTTGAAAAAGGTCAGTATGGTTTTTATGCAACAGATGAATTGGGAACAGGGACTGGGAACTGGATTGATGGTTGGGCAATTTCTACAGTAAAGATAAAACTATATAATGAAAAATATGAAGAAATTCCTGTAGGAATGGGGATAAATTCTTATGAGACGTTCTCTCAAAGGACATTTTATATAAGTGAGCCAGGAACCTATTATCTTTATGCTCAGTCAGATATAAGTGCAGATATGGATATATGTATCAATAAACTGAACTATGATACTATAGGCTTTGAAAATACACAAGAAATGCCTACTTCGTACAAGGGGAAAATTGAAGGAGAATATGATTTTGATTTTTTCACAATAGATGGAAAAGAGGGAGAAATTCTCGTATTCAAAAATACTGGGCAAACCCCAATCCCTTTAATCTTTTGCGATTATATTGGAAACAATCTTCCATCTATTGGTTTGAATGTTATTAATGATGATAGAATGATAAAATTAAATGAGGGAGAAAATAAGTTTGTCATTTGTAGTAATTTCCGATCTTATCAGGAGCCTTTTGAATACGAATTTACCACCCAAAAATATTTTTTAGAAAATGGATATGAAGAAAACTATGAGGATTTGAAGAAGGTCACTACAGATCTTTCTGACTTAACTTATATAGCCGGACATTCTCTTCCTAATCCTAGATTAACCTTTGAAGTAGAGACCAAAAGCATTATTGATTTTGAGTTTGAGAAGGATGGTATTTCTCAATCAGATGTTTATGCAATTGTTAAAGATTTAGAAGAAAATAGATATTTTTCTATAAATGGAAACATTTTTGAATTAGAACCTGGGAGCTATATTTTAGAAATTAGTTCTAATTCTGATTTTGATGAGTGTCGAGTTAAATACACTGCCACAGAAATTGAGGATAAAGAAATCAATGTAACTCTTGAAGAGAGTAGTTTATCAGAGCTTCTTTCTGATGATTTTCCAACTGTAAAAGCTCAAAATGTTGGTAGAACACAAAAGGTGAAATGTAATTTTACAATAAACGAAGATACTTTGATTGTTTTTGAACCTAGTGTTAAAGTATATCAGCATGATGGAACACCTGTTTTCTATTTTGGTAACACGTATTATACAACCGTTTATTTGACACAGGGAGAATATTATTATTTGATAGAAGGCTCAGGTAGCTATTACTATGATTGGTCAAATCCTTATACACTTGGAATTGTGAATGATACATTGGAAACGACTTCAAATCCTAATCAAATGAAAGAGATTCAAATTGGTCAAGAGCTAATGCTGAAAAAAGATTGGTCAAGAGATGAAGATTTTCTAATCCTACACATTCAGGAGGACGGCTTCTATAACTTCAATCATATGGTAGAGGTTTATGATGAGGATTTCAGGTATATGACATTTGCGTATGGTTCTACTAGATTAATGGCAGGAAAGTACTATTTAATCTATCCACATGATCCTTCTACAGAAATAAACCAAGAAGTTCCTATACTAATTACTAAGAAATAAATACAACTATTAAAGAGTTTTAGAAAATTTTCAGGTTGAATTTTTTTAAAACTCTTTTTTTGTTCTTCATATGATTTCGTTCTTTATTTATTTGTCTAAATATGGTAAGATATTAGGTGGTGAGGTTGCTGTATGAAAGACTTTATAAAAACCAAAAAACGATATAATATATTTACTATTATTTTGTTTATTTTAGCAGGTATAGCATTAGTTGCAGGAATTGCTTTAGAATTTCTTGCAGAAATAGAAAATGATATTGCGGGAATACTTTTTGTTGTTGCATTAGCTTTGATAGTTATTAACTTTCCAGTTCTAATTTTTATATCAAAATTTCAAAACAAAATCGCTAAAAATATAGTTGAAGAATTAAATAAAGTTGTGGATGGAGAATATAAATATGAGGAAGGGGCTCCCATCTTAGATATAGTAGAAGAGAGTATGCATCCATATGAATTAACTATGAAGCCTTCTTCAAAGGATGGAATTAAAGGAAAGATTGAGGATATTGATTTTGAATATTATCTTTGCACATTTGAAAAAGAATCTTTATTTTCACAGGATAGTAGATATGAATTATATGTATTTAAAAATGTAAGTGTATTTCCTATGGAATTCTTTGTTACTGCAAAAAAACTAAAAAATGTGGAGCAATATAAAGTGATTCCAACTACAGGAGAAGCCTCTATTTACACAACTAAAAATGAAGAGATTCTATTAGAAGATTTACCAAAGAATGTTTTATTTTTAAGTGTAAATGGACATACACTTTATGTTTATAAAACACCAGAACGAAAAAAGCCCTTATTTCTTTTAGCAAATGACAAGGATGACTTTAAAGGATTATTTGCAAAAGAAATAGAAAAGGTTAAGCATACGTATGAAGAAACAAAAGCTTGGATAAAATGAAAGAGGTAGCGAAAATGAAGGGATTATTTATTACATTTGAAGGTGGAGAATGTAGTGGTAAAACTACAATTATAAAAACACTATGCAAGGTTTTAGAAGAAAAAGGTATCTCTTATATTTCCACTAGAGAACCAGGCGGTATCGATATTGCTGAACAGATTCGTAGTATTATTCTAGATGTAAAGAATACAGCTATGACAGAAGAAACAGAAGCATTACTCTATGCAGCAAGCAGAATGCAGCATTTAAAGGAACGTGTTATTCCTGCAATTGAACGTGGAGATATTGTAATTTGTGATCGCTTTTTAGATTCTTCCTTAGCCTATCAGGGGTATGCAAGAAAATTAGGAATGGATGCTATCTTAAAGATAAATCACTTTGCGTTAGACCATTTACCAGATTTAACTTTATTCATTGATGTTAAGCCAGAGGTTGCTTTAAAGCGTTTAGGAAATAGAAATAAATCAGATCGTTTGGATTTAGAAGAGTTAGAGTTCCATCAAAATGTCTATGATGGATATCATCAGGTATGTCAGATGTATTCAAAT
>JAIDMV010000338.1 GCA_029050385.1 Anaeroplasmataceae bacterium
AATTATACCTTAGGTGTGAATTTTTTTCAATATATTGTGGTTCTTTTTATTTTTTCTGGCCTACGCCGTAAAATATGCAAAAAAAATTTTATAGATTCAAATAAAATCAACATTCTTGCAGATGAGCTTTGGAAAAGAGATATTCCAGTTCAAAGTAGTAGGGGATTAATCTATGATAGAAATGGAACTGTCATTGTTGGAAATAAGCTTGCCTATACCGTTGCTTCTATCAATAGACAAGTAAAGGATAAGGAAGCAACTGCTAAAACTTTAGCTGAAATTCTAAACTGTAAGCCGAGTTCCATTCTTTCCCACCTTTCAAAAAATAATAGCCTTGAAATCATCAAACCTGAAGGCAGACGCATTACAGATGAACAAGCTAAAACGATCAACTCTTTAGGACTTCCTGGTATATACTTAACTGCTGATTCAACAAGATATTATCCTTATGGTTCAACTCTTGGTCAGGTGTTAGGCTTTTGCGGCATTGATATGCAGGGGTTATCTGGAATTGAATATCAATACGATGACTATCTAACTAGTCAAACAGGTGCCCTATCTATTTATACAGATGCAAAGGGGAATTTGATGCATGATACTACTTCTGTCTATAAAGCATCTACTCCAGGTATGAATATATATTTAACCATCGATTTAAATCTGCAATTAATCCTAGATGGAGTAATTAATAACGCAATCGCCGAATATGATCCTGACCAGGTGATGGGACTTATTGTAGATACCCAAACGGGTGAAATACTTGCTATGACATCATACCCTTATTTTGAGCCTAGTCACTATCAGGATTATGATTCTAGTATTTATAATAGAATTCTTCCTATCTTCTATTCCTTTGAATTGGGTTCGACTTTTAAAATCTTTACCTATAGCGTTGCCTTAGAATTAGGCTTATTCGATATGAACGACTTTTTTTATTGTGGAGGAAGTACAGTGGTTGCTGATAGAAAAATTAGATGTTGGAAAGCTGGTGGGCATGGTTCACAAACCTTCCTTGAAGTCATCCAAAATTCCTGTAACCCAGGTTTTATGGAATTAGGTAGACGTATAGGTGTTGAAAACTTCTATAAGTATCTAAACCTCTATGGATTTACGGAAAAAACAGGAATAGATATTCAAGGAGAATCTAAGGGTATTGTGATGAACAAGAAAAATTGTGGACCTGTAGAACTAGCTACCCAAAGTTTCGGTCAAACAAGTGCCTATACTCCTATTCAGCTCGTTATGGCTGCAACTGCGGCCACAAATGGTGGATCACTTCTACAGCCTTATATCCTAAAAGAAATACATAACTATACAGACGAAATTCTTTACACAAATCAAAAGAAAGTAAAACGACAGGTGATTAGTGATAAAACTTCTAGTTTAATGCGATATGCTTTAGAAAATGTATGTGCACTAGGTACTGGTAGAAATGCCTTTATTGAGGGATATAGAGTTGGCGGAAAGACAGGAACAGCTCAAAAAATCTCTTCTACTGGTGGATATATTCAAGGAGAATATATTTTATCCTTTTTAGGTCTAGCACCAATGAATAATCCAAGGATTGCTGTATATCTAGCTATTGACCATCCTAAAAATGTTATACAATATGGTGGTACTGTTGCAGCACCTCTTGTAGGTCAAGTTATGGAACAATCTCTAAACTATTTAGGTGTAGAAAGAGATTATGAAAATCAAATTGAAAAGAATCTAAGATGGTTTTTAGATACTCCAACCTACAAGGTAGAAAACTATATAGGAAAAACAAAAAAAGAAATCAAGAGTTCTAGTTTTTATAAATATATCTTTTATGGTGAGGGAGATAAAGTAATTTATCAATCTCCTGATGCAGGAGAAAAAATAAAAGAAGGAGATTCCATCCTTCTTTATTTAGGATAATTATTTTACAAGTGTTTTATCCTCTTCCTTAAACTCATAGAATTCAAAAAGAGTTATATCTAGTGCTCTTGCAATACGATAGACTATAATGGCATTTGGACAACATTTGCCATTTTCTATTTCACTTAAAGATCTAGGTGCAATTTTCACTTTGTCTGCAAGCTCTTCCTGCGTCAATCCATACTGATGTCTCAAATCTACAATTCGTTTTCCAAGTGATTTTCTATGCTTAAATTCTTCTTCTGTATAATTAATTATGCTCATTTATATTCACCAAATTAATTATCTTATAATTTGATGTTAAACTCCACGAGGTTAACAT
>JAIDMV010000339.1 GCA_029050385.1 Anaeroplasmataceae bacterium
TGTTTAAGAGACTGGACTAATTTAATTAATTATATAGATGCATGCTTTATCGCAGGATTTTCTTTATTATGTATAGGAGGATTATCCGTTGTTAATAACTTAGGCACATTCGATATTTTCACACATTTATTTGCTAGAGGTAAGGATGGACAACCTAAACCTGCATTCTATGAATATGTAGGATCAAAGAAAGAAAAAAGACATAAAAATAGATTTAATTGTGTCCCATATTTTGTAATGGGAGTACTTTATATAATTGTATCATCTATAATGTTGGCCTATGTGTAGGCCTTTTTTTATTTTTTATAAAATTGAAATTATTGCATAAAAATTTATAAAAAAAGGGCTTTTTATAAAGAAAATAAGAACAGAAAGCGTTTACGGCGAATTTTTTTTGTATATTCTATATTGATTAAGCATTTGATTACGTGTATAATTGTTTATAATCATAAATAATATTGTATAAATCATAAAAGACCTGTATTTATGATGAATTATTTATGAAAATCTGAATTGAATTCAGAAAATTTCTTAAAGAAAGAGGAGAAGAAAATGAAGAAAAGTAAAATTTTTGGTTCACTCGCTCTTGCTGGATTACTATGCGTAGGATTAGCATCTTGCGGTGGTAAGAGTAAATGGAGCGATGTTGACTATTTAGATGAAAATGCAAGTGTTTCTGTTGCAACTTCAGGTAGAGCAGAATCATTCGTTGAATCATCTTATGAAGACAGAGAAGAAATTCTAGGCTTACTTGAAGAGTATGCTATGAAGAATAATATTCAAGGTTTAGTATTATATGACAATGGTGGCTATGCTAAGTATAGTGATCGTCTTGTATTCCCTACTAATATTGATACTACAAAGGGTAATACTGCTACACCAGGTTATATTGCAGGTACACCTCAATACTATTATATCACTGGATATGGATTTGGACTTCAATCTGAAGGATCAATTGACCCATCTAAGCCTTTAAAGGGTTTAAATGCAAATGATCCATATAAGACATATTTCCATACATATGAAGTAAGTGATCCTAAGACATTAAATTATATGGATGATAAGGGATCTGTAGTAGGTGATTATCAACCATATGTTGCAAGTGGCTATTTCTCTACAAAGATGAATGCTACTAAGGATGGATATGTTTGGTTCCCATCAACTGCTACTGAAATTAATAAGGTTGGCGATGATTTCCGTCCACTTCCATTAGACAAGGATGGAAACGTAATAGCAAATGCAGATTATCAAACACTAACTACTAAATATCGTATTTATGTTAGAACTGGTGCTGATTTAAAATATGCAACTGCATCAAAGAATGCAAAGATTACACCATTCAATGGTAGAGAAGTTGCATTAGAGGATTATGTTACTCCAATCAAACAATTATTTACTCAAGCAAATGGTCTTGCTCGTGGTGCTGAAAACTTAACAGGTGCAGCAGCACTTAAGGGTATGTCTGATTACTATAACGCATCTTCAAATGGTGTAAATGAAGAAGCTTGGGCAAAAGTTGGTGTAAAGAGCAACACAGATGACAAGGGTTCTTATCTTGAATTTGAATTTGTAACTCCTTGTACACCATTCTATGCTATGTACTATTTATCAAGCTCTTTATATGCTCCAATTCCTCAAGAATTCCTTAATACAATCGGTGGCATTAAGGTTTGGGGTGCATATAATGAAGACAACACTCTATCTCCAGTTGATACTGCATTATCTACAGGTGTTTATGTAGTAGAAGCATGGGTTGATGATCAAGAATTTGTTTTCAAGAGTAATACATTATTAAATCCTGCTGTTAAGGGTGGATCAGACTGCTATAAATTAGATGGTCTACATGTTAACATTTTAAAGGCTGCTGAAAAAGATCCATTGGCAGCATGGGAAGAATTCCAAGCTGGTAGATTAGATTCTGTTGGTATTCCTCAAGCAAAGGTAAAAGAAGGAGAAGTACAAACAGCTGGTACTCAACAAACTAAGGGTTCTTCTAGTACAAAATTAAATTTAAATACTTGTACACAACAAGAATGGGAAGGATTCTTTGGTGTTAATGGTACAATTACTCAAACTGCTGAATCAGGATATTGGAAAGTTAAACCTGCTATGAGCGATGATGACTTCCTTCAAGGTTTAAGCTGGGCAATTAATCGTAAAGAATTTGCAGAAAATCGTGGTGTTACACCTTCATTAAGCTATTTCACAGACAACTATTTATCAGATCCTGAGCATGGTGTTTCTTATAACAATACTGCAGCACACAAGAAGGCAATGGATGCTGTATATGGTGAAGGCTGGGAAAGCAACTATGGCTTTGACTTTGCTAAGGCAGTTTCATACTTCAAGACTGCAGCTACAAGATGGTTAGCAAACGGCACATATAAGGCTGGAGACACTATTACTCTAGAATTATGTTGGCAAGCAGAAGCTCAAATTAAGTCTTCTGGTGAAGATATTGCAAAATATATTCAAGATGCATTCAACGCTCCTGAAGTATGTAACAACCAATTAACTTTAGTAATTGATAATATGGCTGTTGCTGAATGGTCTGATGCTTACTATAAGAAGATGATGGTTGGTCAATTCGATATCGCTTTAGGTGGTATTTCTGGTAATACATTAAACCCATTAAACTTCATGGAAGTATTAAAGTCTGATAACTCTTCTGGCTTTACTCTTAACTGGGGTCCAGATACAAACGCTTCTGCATCTATTACTTATAAAGGCAAGGCTTATACATTTGATGCATTATTCCAAGCTGCTGATACAGGTGCTGTTATTACTTCAGATGGTAAGTTAGCAACTACTTATGATGCTGCATTAGTTGAGAATACAAAAGCAAAGAATGATAACTCTCGTAATGTAAGAATCAAATTTGGTGCTACTAATATTGAAAATGTTGTATCAGTTAAAGTTTCTCAAGTAGTAGTTTGCTGGTATGATTATGAAGAAGAATACGAAGAAGTTGAAGTTGATTTCGTTATTGAAGGTGATATGATTATCCTTTCTATCGATAAAGAATTAGCTGAAAAGTATCAAGGACAAATTGGATTTGATGTTTACTTCCTAGTTACTGTTGGCGATGGAGATCCAACACCTCAATTAGTTTCATTATATAGTGAATTCCCTGTATATACAAAATAATTGAAAAATAATATTTAAGAAATCTGCTGGTGGGTGTAGTTTCACCTACC
>JAIDMV010000034.1 GCA_029050385.1 Anaeroplasmataceae bacterium
TAGTTATACATTTGAGATAGTGCATATTTGTATGCTAGTTTTATTTTTGGTTTTATCTATTGTATATGCACTTTATAAAAAATTAAGTGAAGTTCCTTTTTATGAGGAATACAAGGAACTAAAAAGTATAGGTGGAAAGGCATATCACTTAGGTTACGCTAAGGTTAGGAACACACCAGCGTATTTCACGATTCCTACCGAATTTTTTAAAGATTTAGCTGATGATGAAAAAGTATTGGAAAAACTAAAGAAAAAAATCAATATCTTTTGTAAAAATGGTGAGCTTTATGCAGTGCGTTCCTCTGCAATAGATGAGGATTCTAGCAAGTTTAGCTTTGCAGGAATTCATGATACCAAATTAAATGTTCAAAAAGAAAATGTTTTATCTGCAGTTTTAGAGGTTTATCAAAGTGCTTTTACGCCACTTGCTTTAGAGTACAGAAGAACAAACGGACTTTCTACAGATCAGATTTCTATGGCTGTAGTTGTTCAAAAAATGATAACTGAACCAGAGTATTCTGGTGTAATCTTCACGATGAATCCTAAAACAGATAATCCAGATGAAATCATGATTAGCATAGTTGATGGATTAGGTGAAGACTTGGTAAGTGGAAAAAAGGATTCCAAGGATTACTTTATTTCTACTAATCATATTGAGGGAGATTCCTCTTTTATCTCAAAAAAACTTTTAAAGCAATTAGAAGAACTTTCTCATAAATTACAAAAACGATATGATACTTTTTTAGATATTGAATTTACAATCAAAAAAAATAAAATATATTTCCTTCAGGCCAGGCCAATTACAACTTATGCTGATATTCATCCAAGCGAAAGAACTCTTTTAATTGATAATTCCAATTTGATTGAATCCTATTATGGAACAACCTCAATTTTAACTCAAAGCTTTGCCAAAAGTATTTATCAAGGCGTTTATACGAAAACCCTAGAGGCAGGACATATCCGTAAAAAAATAATGTGTTCCTTAGAGCCTACATTAGAAAATATGCTGTATGCATATGAAGGAAAGCTTTATTATAATTTGAATAGCTGGTACCATTTAACAAGTATCTTTCCCATAAAATCTTCTACCTCCTATATGGAACAAATGATGGGTGTTGGTAGTGGAACAAAAGCCTATAAAAAAGTAAAATTGAATCTTATAGATATGATTAAAATAGGTGTTTGTTTTATCCACAGACTATGTACGATGGACAAGGCTTCTAGTATTTTTATTGAAAAATTCAACCGAGTTGTTTTGCCGTATTACGGGCATCAATTAACAGGAACAAATGAAGAACTGATTGCCCTATATCATCAAATTGAAGAAGATATATTATCGGATTTTGCAACACCGATTTTAAATGATTGTGCCGTAATGTTTTATAATGGTCGTTTAACAAAAAAGATAAAAAGAAAATATAATGATCAATATACAGAAATTTTTGCTGCCTG
The DNA here is from genome assembly GCA_029050385.1 of Anaeroplasmataceae bacterium. Classification (GTDB taxonomy): domain Bacteria; phylum Bacillota_I; class Bacilli_A; order Acholeplasmatales; family Anaeroplasmataceae; genus Pelethenecus. The sequence continues at coordinate 1,453 of JAIDMV010000034.1, forward strand.
TATTCATTCTAGTGGTACTATGGAAAGTGCTAAAGTATGCAAGGAGTATGAAGAGATTTTAAAATGCATTAAGGAAGATAAAACCTTATTTAGGGATTTTACGGATTTAGCGCCAGAAGAGCTTTTTGAAAAGTATCATTCAAAAGATTTAATATTATCTAAAAAAATAAAGGAGTATATTCTTCATTTTGGTTCAAGAGTTATGAATGAACTTAAATTAGAAACTATCACAATGATTGAAAATCCTATTCTTCTATATGAGCAAATTAAAGAAGGATTATCCTTCGCTCAAGAAGCAAAAGAGACCCAACCTTCTTTAGAAATTCCTAAAAGCATAAGAAAACTTGCAAGTAAGACACGATATTTCATTGTAAATAGAGAACGTCTACGTTTGAAAAGAACCTATATTTTTTCTGTGGTACGAAACATCTTTTTGGCTATGGGAAAAAATTTGGAAAAGGAAGGAAAGCTTACCTCAGCTAGAGATATTTTTTATTTGACAAAAGAAGAAGTATTTTCTTTTCCTGACGATGCAGTAGAGTTAGTAGAGATGCGCAAGAAGGAAATGGAGTATTTTGACCAACAGCCTTATTATTATTATTATCGTATTAGCTTCTATCCAAATAGAGTTTTACCTTTAAAGCAGAACTCCTCTAAGGAAGATTTAAAAGGGTTGAGTAATGGAAAAACAATTGTCAAAGGTAAGGTTTCTATTATGAATCAGGTTACAGATTCCTTTACTCCAGGCAATATTATAGTAGCTACTAGAACAGATCCAGGCTGGATATCTCTATTCCCATTGGCTAGTGGTCTAATTGTGGAACATGGAAGTATGCTTTCTCATAGTTTCGTAGTAGCAAGAGAGATGGGACTTCCAGCAATTGTAGGTATACCCGATGTAACAAAGATTTTAAAGAATGGTGATGTTGTCACATTAGATAGTGTTCAGGGGGTGGTTCACATTGAAAAATAAGTATTTTAAAGAACCAAACTACATTCACTATAGCAATTGTCATGAGGATGTAGCTCTTTTAAAAAAATATATTTTAAAAGATTCAAAACGTATTTTATCCATTGCAAGTGCATTAGATAATTCCTTAGCTTTTCTAGAAAATGATGAAGTAGAAGTTTTGGCAATTGATTCTAATCCAAGTCAGGTTTATCTTTCTAAATTGAAAATAGCTGCAATAAAATATTTATCTTATAATGATTTTTTGATTTTTTTAGGATTTAAAGAAGGGGCTTCTTTAAAAGTTTATCAAATGCTTCGAGCTTCTTTAGATGAAGAAACAAGAACATACTTTGATCAACATCTATTTTTAATTGAAAAAAAATTAATACATGCTGGAC
>JAIDMV010000340.1 GCA_029050385.1 Anaeroplasmataceae bacterium
ATGAATTATCCAAATTTTAAGGATGTTAAAACTTTTAAACAAGCATTTATACAAAATGTAGAAAATAAGTATGCTGTTGATTTTATAGATTCAACAAGCTACCAGCAGTATGTTGTTTTAGGAGAAATGCTAAGACATCATATCGCAAAAGACTGGCATACAACTATTGAAAAGACTAAAAATATCAAAGCCCGTCAGGTGTACTATTTTTCTATGGAATTTTTAATGGGTCGTATGATTACCAACAACCTAATGAATGCAGGGGTTTATCCTATTGTAAAGAAAGCCTTTGACGAATTAGGAATTGATCTAAATGAAGTAGAGCATCAGGAAACAGATGCAGGTTTAGGTAATGGTGGCTTAGGTCGTCTTGCTGCTTGCTTTATGGACTCTGTTGCCTCTTTAGGACTTCCAGTTCATGGAAACTGTATTCGTTATCGTTATGGATTCTTTGAACAAGGTATTCGTAATGGATATCAGGTTGAACATCCTGACCGTTGGTTAAAGGATGTTAACGTTTGGGAAATTCGTAAGGATAATGAGGCTGTTGAGATTCCATTCTATGGCTATATTGAAATTTATAGTGAGAATGGCAAGTTGGTTGTTAAGCATCGTAATGCAGAATATGTAAAGGCAGTTCCATATGATGTACCTATTATTGGTGATGGAAATCATATCGTAAATACCCTTCGTTTATGGAGTGCAGAACCAGCTTCTGTATATCCAGACGACGCCTTTGAATATCATAAGAAGCTAAGAGAAATTTCTTCAATGCTTTATCCAAATGATGATACAGAAGAGGGTAAGTTATTACGTCTAAAACAACAATATTTCTTTGTTTCAGCAGGTGTTAAGTCTGCAATTAAGCGTCATAAGAGTATTTTTAGATCTTGTAAGAATCTAGATAAGAAGCTATGCTTCCATATTAATGATACTCACCCAGCTTTAATTGTACCAGAGTTGATGCGTATTTTAGTTGATGAAGAAGGAATTGAATGGGATGAGGCTTGGAAAATCACCAAGAATTGTTGTGCGTATACTAACCATACTATTTTAGCAGAGGCATTAGAGAAATGGCCAGTACACTTATTTAAGAGATTATTACCAAGAATCTTTACAATCACAGAAGAAATTAATCGTCGTTTATTAATTGAAATTGCTCAAAAGTATGGAGAGAATGCCCCTGAAATTTATCAAATGGCTATCGTCAAGGATAATACTGTACATATGGCTAACATGGCGATTGCAGGATCATTTAGTGTAAATGGTGTTGCTGCGTTACATACAGATATCTTAAAGAATATTGAGATGAAGGTATTTAATGACTATTATCCTGGTAAGTTTAATAATAAGACAAATGGTATTACGCATCGTCGTTGGTGTTTACACATCAATCCTGAACTTGTGGAAATCTTGGATGAATATTGTGGTAAAGATTGGGTAAAGAATCCTGATTTATTTGAAAAACTTTTACCACTTGCAGATGATCCAAAACTACAAGCTAAATTTATTAAGATGAAGCGTGCTCGTAAGGAAGCTTTAGCCAATATGATCTACAAGTCTCAAGGTGTTTCCTTAGATACAAATTCAATTTTTGATGTTCAGGTTAAGCGTCTACATGAATATAAGCGTCAGTTAATGAATGCATTGCATGTTATGGCTGTTTACAATCGTTTAAAGAGAGATCCAGAATATAGAAAGAATTATCATCCTCATAGCTTTATTTTTGGTGCTAAAAGTGCGCCTGGCTATGCCTTTGCAAAGAAGATTATTAAGTTAATTAATACAATTGCAGATAAGGTAAATAATGACTATGAAACAAATGCATACTTAAAAGTAGTATTTGTGGTTAACTATAATGTAACTTATGCTGAAACAATCATGCCAGCTGCAAACGTATCAGAACAAATTTCAACTGCTTCTAAAGAGGCTTCTGGTACAGGTAATATGAAATTTATGATGAATGGTGCAGTTACCTGTGGTACCCTTGATGGTGCAAATGTTGAAATAGGTGAACTCGTTGGTGAAGATAATATTGTTATCTTTGGTATGAATGCAAAAGAAGTTACTGATATTTATGCTCATGGAAACTATAAACCAATGGAAATATATGAAAATAATCCTATTTTACATGAGGTAATTGATCAATTGACGAATGGATTCTTTGAGAATGTTTCTCCTGATGAATTTAAGGATATTAGAGATAATTTGTTATATCGTGATCCATATTTGACTTTAAAAGATTTTGATTCATATGTTTTAGCTCAAGAGAAAATTAATGAGCTTTATAAGGATACAAAGAAGTGGATTCATATGTCTATTGTCAATGTTGCAAAATCTGGATTCTTTACAACAGATAGAACAATGCGTCAGTACAATCAAGATATTTGGAAGGTAGAACCTATCGTTATGGATGAAGAATAAGGGATGCTAAGTCCCTTTTTTCTTAAGTGAGGAGGCTGTTTATGCTTGAATTAACTAAAGAAAATGAAATTAAAAAAGAAATAGAAAAACTCATAAAGCTTACAAAGACAATTTCATTTATACGATTTTGCTTATTTGTGTGTATTGTAGTTTTTGTGATTTGCTTAATAACGCTAGATCAATTTGCATTATATATGGGATTAAGCATTGTCTATATTGCTTTATTTTTTGGATGCATATTGATTACAAATCCGTATTATCACAAATTAAAGCTTATGAATAATTTAGAATATGTTTATAAAAAACATGCGAATAGAAGAAATTTATCTTATCATAGCTTTACACCAGATGGAAGAGATTTAGTAGATTATAATGATTATAAGGAGTTGGATTTAGATCTTTTAGGACCACGCTCCTTGTTTCAGTATCTTTGTGTTGCAAAATCTAAGGAAGGACGGAGAAAGCTTGCAAAACAGCTTACACAACCTGTATCTAAATCAAAGGATTTTACAGATTGTATTTTAGCCTTAGCTCAAGACGAAAATTCTTTAAATCTAGAAGCCTCTATTGCTTTAATTGGGGCTGATTCTAAGGATTGTGACCAAGCAGAAATGCTAGGAGTAGCACAAAAGAAGATTAAAATTCCTTGGTATCTCATAGCTTTATGCATTTTATCTTATCTTGCATTTGCAGTTACCTTAGCCCTTTTGCTTATCTATCATATCGAGCCATATTATGTATTTTTGTTTATACCATTCAATTTCATAATTACAAAAAAATGTTTAAAAAGTGAAGTTTTTGCATTCCCTTCTACGAAATATGCTAATCTGTTATCTGCATACAAAAGACTAGCAACGGATGTGTTAAGCATAAAGATTGATAATCCGT
>JAIDMV010000341.1 GCA_029050385.1 Anaeroplasmataceae bacterium
ATCAAATATAATATGCTCAATCGTTATATTTGTTACTTTTTCTTTTGCATCTCTAATATAGCTTTGATAGGTTGTATCTGTTCCTCTGAAGATAGTTCCTTCTTCGCCAAACAAGGATACACCTTCTGCCAAGACAATTGTTCCATTAAATTTATATACGCCTTTACTAAAGAAGGCATCCATTTTTCTGTTTTTACAAGTAGTTAAGAACGCGTTGATTTCACTGGTTTGATCTACTGAAGTTTCAGAAATAAAATCCTTTGCATCTAAACGTTTCTTTTCTGCTGCATTTACTGAAATGCCTAAAATCAGAACCCCCAATAAAATAAACAAACTAAATATTTTCTTTGCTATCTTCATAGGTTCCTCCTAAAAATGATCATATGCTCAAAATAATCATCAACTATAAATGTATCCTTTTCCATTGCGACATCTGTTTGAACACATTTATACCCTTCAATATTTACGATTAGCTTTTGATTAGGGACACTTGCAAATTTAATTGTGATATGATCATCTTGCAATGACGCTATCATAGAAGCTCGCCCCTGAATATCAAATCTATCATATTTCCAGGAAGTATCGTTAAAACTATTCATAAAACAATAATTTTTATACTCTAGAATATGTGCATTGGAAAGAGTTGTTAACTTATACTCATCCTGTATGCATTTAATCCTTGGATAAAATTGATATTCATATTTTTTAGGATTCTTATAATATATTCTAGTTCCTTTAAAATGCCTAGGAGTATCATCCTCATTTAAATTCAAATCATAATAGGAACGATTCTCTTCAAATTTCTCAAATATAGGTTTTTGTTTACAAATAAGTTTAAAGCTTGCTTCTACAGCATCCTTATGTAAGGAATATGACTCATCAAAGCTATAAACTGTTGAAACATAATCCTCCTTTGAAGAGATGTTTGTCCCAACTGCTACTATAGAGTTCTCTAAAACGATTTTAGAAAAATATCCTTTTACAGTATTGTTTTGATGAAAACAAGTATTTAAAACCGTATCATAAGCAACACCTGCTGAAATCAAATTTTCCATAGGTGTATTTGCTGTCTCTGGTTTTAATATATTTGTTGACCCGTTACGAAAATAAGGATTGATTTTCAAAATTTCATCTTCAGTAAATGCTTCATTATAATATACATCTAATGTGAAATTAGATTGATAATATCCAAGTAAATTTTCGTTATTAATACTTTCAAAGTTTGCTATCCGATCAGAATATGAGGATATCGCTAGAAGATACTCTTTATTTCTCTTAATATATCGGTTCATTGAATTAAAGGCATAGGCTTTTGGATTATAATCAAAGCACATTTCTTCATTGAAAATATAGTCTATAAAACCTTGCTTACAAAACAATTTTGAAAGCTTACGGAAGGAAATCATTATGGTGTTAAAACTATAATGTGCTCCTTTTTTCCTACTCGATGATCTTCCACGAACACAATCTAAAGCTCTTTGTCGATACAGAAATGGCATATAAGCCTTTTCAAGAAGTACATATAATTCCTCAAAGTATTTTGTACAATCCACCTCTAATAAAGCATACACTTCAAGAATTTTAGCAATAGAACTTAAAAGTACTTCTCCATAGGATGCCGTATAAGGAATATTGGTATGATAAATGAAACCACCATCCTTATAAAATCCATTGCCTTCCTTTGTGATCTGTACTAAATTCGGAACAAGAGAATGTAAGGTCATGATTTCTTCTTTGTTTTGAATCAGTAAATTTCTCAAAAGACAAATATAAATATTATCTGCCAAATTCGCATAATTTGTTTTGAGGGGATTTACATTTGGATAATTTCTTCTAAAGTATTCATATTCTGCATTTGGCAAGTAAAAATTCTCTATAGCCATAAAATAGAATATTTCTTCTTTAGAAAGATACTCAAAGAGTAAAATCATCAATTCATTCAAGCATCTTGAAACACCAATTTCAAAGACCCACCAATTTCCAACATAATTTTTCTTTCCACTGTATTCTACTTGAATATTAATTCGCAATTCCTTTAACACTTCTTGAATTAAAGCTTCATCCTTAGATATTAAGCCTTGTTTTGCTAAACTTAATAATCTTTTAAAGGTGTGATAAATTCTTTCTGTGTTTTCTTTCGGTAAATTCTTATATACATCTTGAATTTCTGATATATTGGACTCAATCGTCTCTAATAAGGATTTCCTATAAGTTCTTATGGTCGTCTCCAGCTTAGGGTTCCAAGCCTTTAACTCGAAAGTAACATTTTCACACTCTTCTACTTCACAAAAGGAGAAATGACCTAAGTAAATCGCATAAGCACCTTGATTGGATATAGGAAGAACACCAACTCTTTCATCCACTTGATACTTTACATCTGTACAATCAAGAGTCTTTAAAACCTTGACCTCTAGATAAAAGCTTCCTTGCTGGTTATTATGAAAAATCACTAGATCATCTCCTTTCTTTTGATTTTTAAATTACTTCACATATTTTTGTAGTGTAGCAACAATTGTCTTTGTTCCAGCTTTTTCCATAGCTGCAACAAACGCATTCCAATCTTTATCGCTAACTGCAGTTCCAGCCTTTAACCATTTAGCAACTTGATCATTATAAACCTTCTTTACAGCGGTTCTTGCCGCGTTGATTGTCTGATAATCTGCATTACTTAATTTTATATTTGGATAAATT
>JAIDMV010000342.1 GCA_029050385.1 Anaeroplasmataceae bacterium
CCTCTTTTTTTTTCAAGCAGAATACGTCATACGATATTGCCTCTTTAAAGGAGTATAAAAAAATCAAATCTGGTCCCATAAGAAGGATTGGAATCTCCTTGTATGGAATTATAGAAAAGGGAAAAGGATATAATACATTATTTTATGAACAAAATGAAAAATATGATAGATTAACCAAATCTATACAAAATATTTGGAAAAAACATGGTAAAAATTATTTAGTTATAGGAACTGCAGTTCGAAAGGAATCTACTTTATATCAAAGAAATCATCAAATAGGAGGGCATAACAGTGAATGATAGAGAGCGTCGAGCATCTAAGTATTTACCTTTTGATTCATTAAAAGGACTTAAGGAACGGATAGAGCAAGAAGATAAACAAAAAATTATTGATGAGCTTCCAATTTTAAGCGAGGATGAGAGATTAGAAATGAATTATATGCTATTTGACTGTTATAGTCGAAATCGAGCTATTACAATTTCTTATGTAGAGAATGGGAGATCAAATAGTTATAGTGGCGTGATTAAAAAAATAGATGTTTTAAATAAGCAGATTATCTTTTTGCCGAAAAAGAAATTTCCAATGGAAAGTATTTATAAAATTGTGATAAAATAATGGGCTAAATGCCCATTTTCTTTTTGTTGCTTGTAAGCTTGAAAAATGATATAATTAAGAAGATAGGAGCTGAATACCTTTGTACGATGTCATTGTTGTTGGTGGTGGACATGCTGGTTGTGAGGCATGCTTAGCTACAAGTAAAATGGGACTAAATACCCTTTTAATTACAGGCAATTTAAATATGGTTGGTTCAATGCCTTGTAATCCATCCATTGGTGGACCTGCTAAAGGTGTAGTAGTTCGAGAGATTGACGCTCTTGGTGGATACATGGGAAAAAATGCTGATTTATGTCAAATTCAAACAAAAATGCTTAACAGTTCTAAAGGACCTGCTGTTAGAGCATTACGTTTTCAAGAGGATAAGCTTCTTTATATGGAAATGATGAAGAAGCATTTAGAGGAAGCAGAAAACCTAGATTTATTAGAAATGATTGTAGAAGATCTTATCGTCGAAAACAATCAAGTAAAGGGTGTCGTTTTAGAAGACGGGCGTAGTATAGAGGCAAAGGCAGTCATACTGACAACTGGTACTTATTTAGATAGTAGAATTTTACGTGGTCATTGGACCTCTAAAGAAGGTCCAGATGGTCAAAAAACCTCCAAAGGCATATCTAATGCTTTAAAGAGACTTGGCTTTGAAATTCAGCGATTAAAAACAGGTACACCTCCTCGTATTAAAGCTTCTACCATTGATTTTTCAAAAGCAAAGCTTGAACCAGGTGATGATATCATATGGAAGTACAGTTTTGATGAAGGATATGATTCTATTTTAAACAAGAGAGTACCTTGTTACTTAACTTATACAACAAAAGAAATTCATAACTTGATTATGGCTAATTTAAAAGAATCTGCGATGTATGGTGGAGTAGTAGAGGGAATAGGGCCAAGATACTGTCCTTCTATAGAGGATAAGGTAGTTAAATTTAGTGATAAGGAACGTCATCAAATTTTCTTTGAACCAGAATCCCTTTCGTTAGATCAAGAATATATTCAAGGCTTTTCTACATCTATGCCAGTTGAAGTTCAAGATAAAATGATTCGAATGTTACCAGGCTTAGAGAATTGTGAAGTGATTCGTTATGCTTATGCGATTGAATATGATGCAATTAATCCTTTAGATATTAAACCTAGTTTAGAGACTAAGAAAATAGAAAATTTATTTACTGCTGGACAAATCAATGGTACCTCAGGATATGAGGAGGCAGCTGGACAAGGTTTAATAGCTGGTATAAATGCAGGAAGAAAAATCAAAAATCAAGAGCCATTGATTCTTTCAAGAGATGAGGCATATATTGGCGTAATGATAGATGATTTAGTTACAAAGGGAACGAACGAGCCTTATCGTTTATTGACATCTAGAGCTGAATATCGTTTGTTGTTACGTCACGATAATGCAGATTTGAGATTGCGTGAATATGGGTATGAGTCAGGTTTGATCGATGAAAAAACATATTTTAAATTGCTTAGCAAGAAATCTTGTATAGAACATCTTTTACATGAATTTAAAGATATTAAAATTAAACCTACAGAAGAGACTAATAGGATTTTAAAAGATATTGACTCATCACCTATATTAGAGGGGACTTCTATATACTCTTTATTAAAACGTCCAGAGGTATCTTATTCGACAATTTTAAAGCTTTATCCAGAATTGGAGATAGATTATCCGAATTCTGAGGAGATCTTAGAACAGGTTGAAATTGATATCAAATATGAAGGATATATTTCAAAAGCTTTATCACAGGCTCAAAAAATGAGAAACTATGATGCAAAAAAAATACCGACAAATATCAATTATGATTTAGTAGACAATATAGCAATTGAAGCAAAAGAAAAATTAAAGAAAATTCGTCCTATAACGATAGGACAGGCTTCAAGAATTAGTGGTGTAAACCCAGCTGACATTTCTGTGTTGGTGGTTTATATAGAAAATTTTAAAGATAAATAATGTACAAAAGAAAGGAAGAGTTAAATATGAAATTGTACAAGACATCAAAAGGAGCAGGAATTGCTTGTATCATATTTGCTATAATATTTATAGCAT
>JAIDMV010000343.1 GCA_029050385.1 Anaeroplasmataceae bacterium
GCTGTAAAATGGATGTAGAAAGAATAAAGGAATTAATAAAGAGAATAGGAAAGAATGACGAAAAAGCATTAGAAGAACTCTTTAACGGAACAAAGAATCAGCTCTATAAAGTAGCGAAGGAATACTTAAACGAGAAGTCATATGCAGATGATGTATTATCGGAAGGATATTTAAAGATATATAAGAAATCGAAGTTATACAATGAGAAGTATAATGGATATAACTGGATGTATGAGATAGTAAAGAATACAGCGATAGATTATAACAGGAAACATAAGAAAGAAAGTAAGATAGAAGAATATGATGATAGAGAATACATCCAAACAGAGAATATAGGGAATAAGATAAAAAAAGAAGAGATAAGACAAGCGATGAAGGTATTAGATGATAGGGAGTATAAGATCATCTATTTAAGGATATGGGAGAAAAGGACGTTACAGATGATAGCGGAGGTACTGGAATATAATATAACGGGAGTATATAGGACATATAATGTGGCACTGGATAAGTTAAGAAAAGTGTTAGAGTAAATAAGGGGAGAAAAAGAGATGCAAGAGGAAAAAAATACAGAGATAGTAGAAGAGATAGCGAAGGATTCATCATTAGATCTAGCAAGGAAAGCGTTAAGGAAGAATGTAAGGATAGGAAGGATAACAAAGATATGTAGTATAACAATACCTATTCTTATAGGAATCATTCTAATAGGTTTTCCCATCATAATGCACAATATCAATGTAAGTAAGAATGATAGATATTGGAAAGAGATGATAGATTATGTGAGTGTAAGTTATACAAATCTTGAAAAGACATCGCTTTCTTCTATAGAGGAATTAAACAAAGAAAAACATGCCCATTTCTATTGGTTAGATAATATGGAAAGGACAGAGTCCTATATTCTAACCTATCAAGGTAAGAATGTTTTAATTGAGGAACATTATCTTTATGAAGATATTGAATGTGTATTATATGTGATAAATACTGCAAGTACTATCCATGAAATAGAAATAAATTCAAGCATATTAAACAATACTTTTATGATAGAAACCTATTATATAAATTATGGTTTTAAAGACGATAAATATTATGGACAGTTCTTAAATGAGTATAGATATTGTTTGACTATTTATTCTACAGATACATCAACAATAGAGACAATACTTTCTAATTTAAGAAATAACTAGCCAATTTTTTGGCTAGTTTTTTATATATATGAAAATAAATCCTTTGAAAAAACGTATAATTAATGAATGGTGGTAGTAGTATGAAAAAGATTTATACGATGTTATTAATAGGATTAAGTCTAATAGGACTCTGCTTTATTGGAGGAATACAGGCAGAGGCTAAAGAAGTAACACTAAGAAATAGTTGTGAAAAGATAGTAGACTTTATAAAAACACATTTAAGTGAATTTAAAGAAGAATATAATAAGCTAAATGAAGAACCATTAAAGGCAGTAGGAATAGAGGGATATAGTTTAGTATATATCATAGATTCAAACGAATATGGAGTATATTTAGACTTTAATGATAATAATGGATATTTAGTAAGTTCATTTACATTTGATTTACATGCAATAGAGACTGAAGGAGATATTGATTATCTAAAGAATGTAGACTTCACATATTACAGTGTAGTAGATGGATTTTTATATCACGATGGAACCTCTTATCAGAAGTATGAAAAAGAAGCTAGAGAAGCCGAAATGGTATACAAGTATAATGGACAAATCAGTTCAGGAGAGGCTGAGATATATAACATGGAAAATTATATGGCAGATAGATATCCTAGTTATAATCTAGTGAACACATTTGAAGAGGCATTACATAGCGGAAAGTATATTCCTACAAATATGCTGGAAACGAGTTACTTTATCAAGAAAGTATCTAATGATGGTGGATATACATACGATCATGTTCAAACTGAAGCTAACTGTGCATTAACTGCTGACTTTAATGTAATGTCAAGTTGGAAACAGATGGGTTTCTTTGATAAGTTCCCTTTAAAGACTGTGACTAAAGATATGAGAGAGAAAGTTAAAGAAGATCCAAATTATGCAGTATATGGAACAGGAACTGGTGGAGCAGGTATAGAATCTTACTGGACAACGAATACAGAGAGTAGATTACAGTATATGTCTGAACTATATTATTATGCAAGATATTATGCAGTAGCTGCTAAGAAGTACACACCTGAAAGTGGACTTACGACTACACATGCCAAAGAAGTCATTACCTTCTGTACGAACCAGTATGTAGGAGGAACGATATATCCGAAGACATCAACCAACTTCTCAGATATTATGGATCGTTTACAAAATGGACGAGCAGTATTTATGGGAGTATCTGGAAGCCAGACCTTTGGTGGAGATCACGCAGTAGCGTTATTAGGTTATAGGCAATATAGTTATAAGAGTGGAGTATGGATTTTTGCACAAACAAAAACTGCTTACTTTTATATGATAGATGATGGGCGAACTGGTGCAGTAACTTATTTTGACCCAAACTGCAATTCTAAGCTATCTTATGAATTCATCTATGCTTAATTATTCTAGAATGTTATAGACATTTATACTTTTAAAGTATCATGAGTAAGAAAAATTGGAGATAATATTCAAATATAAAAGAATAAAATGTGTGTGATCGTGTCTATAATGAATAATTATTTCAAAAGATGAATTCTTTGATAGAACCATGGATGTATTTTATA
>JAIDMV010000344.1 GCA_029050385.1 Anaeroplasmataceae bacterium
CTGCTAATCAATCTATTGAATATCGATATAGAAAGAATCAAGATTATATAGAAATTAAGGAGACTTTTTTTCCATCTTATGAGAATGGAATCCTATCTTTATATTCTTTAATCGAGGATAACACCAAAAATAAAGAAAAGAGTCAGGAATTATATCATTTAGCCTATACGAATCCTATCAGTATGTTGGATACAGAAATTAAGTTAGTTACAGATTTAGGGGAGTATATGGATAATCGTAAGCTGAGTCTTGCAGTTTTTGATATTCATGACTTTAAGCTTTATGAGGATTTATATGGTATTAATACATCTAAGCAGGTCATCTTGGCAATTGCAGAGCAGATGAGATCCTATTTTTCAAATAATTTCCAAATTAAGCTTTATCATATGGGATATGATCGCTATGCCATACTTTTCATTGACATAAATGATAAAAGAACAGTAGATCATCTTTTAATTGAAGCATTTGACAAAGTCTCAAAGGTCTTAAATATGTTAAGTAGTAGGATTAAGTTATTCTTTAATTGTGGAGTATTTCGTCTTTCTAAGAATGCCAATATACAAGATCCAAGCAAACTAATTGATTATGCTTATGATGCATTATATGACGCCAAAGGTTTGAAGGATTTAAATCATCATATTAGCCATTACGATAGTGAGGCAGCAAAATTAAGATTTGTTGAAAATCAGTTAGATACCAATATAAGTGAAGCTATTGATCATGGCAGATTAGGAATATCTTATAAACAACTTATTGATTTACCTAAAAAAGAAGTTTATGCTTATGTAGCACAAGTCTCTTTAGATAGCTTTGAAGTAGACCAAACTCACATGAAATGGGTTATAGCTAGAAGAGGATTAGAAGAACTTGTAGATAAATATGTAATTAATTGCTGTTCAAAAGAATTGAAAATGCTAGGTGAAGTTTCTAAGACATCTTTACCTATTCTAGTAACATTAAGTTCTAAAGTAATGGATGCAAATATAGTGCCTTTTATCGAATCACAACATAGTTTCTATAAAACAACTAAACGATTAATTTTCTTTTACGAAAACGGAGCTCATAAAGAATTAAAGCGACTTAAAAACTTAGGATATAAAGTTGCCTCTAGTAATCTTATGGATGTCTATCAAAACAATATCACATATTATATTTATGATGTTTCTAAGCAAGGCTTCGCCTCTATTACTGAATTAGCAAAACTATGTAAAGATAAAGGAATTATCTTTATATTATCTAATGTTTCTACTAAAGAAGAGGTTCTAAAAGCAACAGAGCTAGGCATAGAATATATATACGGCAGTTACTGGAAAAAATCTATACGTATGAACAAAGTAATAGAAAAATTTGCATAAAATAAAAACTCATATCATATACTTTACTATAGGAGAGGAATAGTAT
>JAIDMV010000345.1 GCA_029050385.1 Anaeroplasmataceae bacterium
ATCTATAGGTCTTTATTCCTTTGGTGGATGTGCGATTGCGAAAAATATAGCCTGTGGAGGATTTGCTAGTGCCCATATTGCTATAGGGGATGTTTGCCGAGGAGATTTTATCTTTCATACATCAGATGGAATATCTGATTTCACACAAGAAGAATTACGTGGTACAATTCTAAGAGAATTTCCACATTTGTGGAGCTTTATCGTAGATATATTCTGTTGTTTATTTTAGCAAAAAATAGTATAAATCAAATGCTAGAACCTCATTCTAGCATTTTTTTCTTGAAGAAATATGCATTTTGATTTATAATCAAAGCATAGAAGAAAGGAAGTATATTATGTTAGAATATAAATTTGACACACAATTATTAATTGCAGGACACGATTTAGATGAGGATGATATCTCTGATTATATTACAGAAAATATTAAAGGCGACTGCTTACTTGCAGTAGGCGATGATGAATTAATTAAGATTCATTTCCATACAAATACACCATGGAAGGTTTTAGAATACTGTGCATCTTTAGGCGAAATTCATGACATCGTTGTAGAGAATATGGAACGCCAAACACAGGGCTTAAAAGGATAATACGTTTTTTAAAGCATCCATACTTTTATAAAATGGATGTTTCTTATTTTTATGATTCGAGGTGAAAAGATATGGTCAAATATTTGAACTGCGATTGTATCAATTCAAAATGTAGTGCGATTATTAATCAAATCAATCTTTCAGGTAATATGGATTCTAAGGAAGGATTAGAGTTTTCTACAAGATTTCCAAAGATGTATCAAGATTATTTAAACCGTTTTAAAGAAAGAAGCTTGAAGCTTTATGAATCTTATTTATTTGAAGAAGACTCAATTAAAGTAATTAATATGCTTTGCTATGAATCCTTTGCATTTCCTACCAATCTTGAAACTGTTGAAAACTCCTTAAAATACTTTGTTAAGCACTATAAGGAGTATGGAATAACAGAAGTAGCTTTTCCACTTTTAGGGTGTGATGAGGATGGGTTAAGAATGGTAAGTGTTTTACCGATTATGGAAAAATATCTAAAACCTCTTCCTATTGAATGCTATATCTGCTTTGATATTGAAGGTCCTTCTAACCTAGAAATTCAAATGATTTCTGCATTTCAAAGTTTTGATTTACAGCATTTAAAAAAATTTGCAAAGCTCGATGAAATTCAGCTTGCTAATTTGGAGGCAAACAGAAAACTTATTTCAAGATTTGAAGATATATATCATATTCCTGGAATTACACCTCGTGTATATCGTATGATTTATTCTTATTATTATAATGGAGAGTATCAAAAGCTAGATCCTTTCCATCAAGAGGCACTTTTTTAAACTTTTTTCCAAATTTACTTGAAACATCTACATATTAGTGTTATACTATAAATAGTTATGAAAGAGAGGCAAAAACCTCTCTTATTTATTTGATTGGAGATGATTCTATTGGATTTAACAAAAGTAAAAGAAATACTCCTTCCCTATCTTGAAGAAAAAGGCTTAACCTTTTACTCTATAGAACTTGTGAAAGAAGCTGATGCCTTAATTTTGCGAGTTTGTATAGATAAAGATGGTGGCATAGATATAGACAGTCTTGCAGATTGTAATGAATATCTATCCGAGCGCTTAGATTCTTTAGATCAGGATATGCCAGAGTATTTTTTGGAGGTTTCATCTCCAGGAGCAGAAAAGGAACTAAAGAGTTTAGAAGAGGTTACAAAGCATGTTGGAGCCTTTGTTCATATTGAAGTTCCAAATATGATTTATGAAGGAAATCTTTTAGCAGTAGAAGGGGAAGATCTTGTTCTAAGATTCAATGCTAAAGGAAGATTTAAAACAATACATATTCCTTATAAAGAAATAAAATTCATTAGATTAGCAGTAAAATTATAGGAGGATAAAAAAATGATTAATAAGGATTTTTACAAGCTAGCTGAAGAGGATGCAGAAAGTAGAGGCTTTAACGTTGATGAAGTTTTAGCATGTATGGAAAAAGCCTTGATTATGGCTTTTAAGAAGGAGCATGGAAATACATCTTGTCGTGTTGAATTTAAGAAGGATAAAAATGAAATTCTTCTTTATTCTATCCATAAGGTTGTAGAGGAGTACACAGATTACTCTAAGCATGAAGAAGATGCTGAGGCTTTAGAAGAAGAAAAGCCAGTTGAAGAGGCTAAGGAAGAACCAACTGAACCACAATATGCTGAAATGCTATTAGAGGATGCAAAAAAGATTAAAAGCAGCTATAAGGTTGGTGATTTAGTAATGCAACAAGAAAACCTTAAGACCTATAGCCGTATGACGATTTTAGCAGCAGGTAATATGTATAAGCAGGGTGTTCGTACTCTAGAAAGAGAAAAGGCATATTTATACTTCAAAGACTTTGAAAATGAAATGATTAATGCCGAAGTATCTAATGTTGGAGATAGATTCTTAACTTTAAAGCTAGGCTTCAATGTTACTTCAATCTTACCTCTATCTGATTTATTACCTAATGATCATTTTGGAATAGGTGATTTCATTAAGGTATACGTAAAGAAGGTAGAGCAAACCACAAAAGAGCCAAAAGTAGTCGTTTCTCGTACAGAGCGTAACTTGGTTACTCGTTTACTTGAGAACTATATACCAGAAATCAAGAATGGTATTATTGAAATTAAGGGTATTGCTCGTGATCCAGGAGATCGTACTAAGATAGCC
>JAIDMV010000346.1 GCA_029050385.1 Anaeroplasmataceae bacterium
CTATAATATAGATAGAAGATGAAGAAGTAAGAGGAGGAAAAAAAGATGAAATATGTAATTACTATTAGTCGTGAATATGGAAGCGGTGGTCGTTTTATTGGAAAGCTTATTGCAGAAAAGCTTGGAATTGGCTTTTATGATTCCGAACTACTTACTAAGGCATCAAATTTATCTGGTATATCTCAAACCTGTTTAGAAAATTATGATGAAACAAAGGAAAGTGCATTCTCTTATGCTCAAGGATTATATGGTATGGATATGTCCTTAGGCCAAAAGGTATTTTTAGCTCAATTTGATACAATTAAGAAGATTGCTAGTCAGGAATCCTGTGTCATTGTTGGTCGCTGTGCGGATTATGTTTTAAAAGATAATCCAAATGTAGTCAAGGTATTTATCTGTGCTCCACTTGAAGATAAGATTGAGCGTGCTATCACATACTACAAAATTAATCCTGCGAAGGCTGCTAGTATCATTTCTAAAAAGAATAAAAAGAGACGTTCTTACTATAATTTTTATACAGATAAAGAATGGGGAAAGCCAGATTCTTATGATTTGTGTATCAATTCTAAAAATGGTATAGAAACTGCAGTGGAGGCTGTATGTGCCTATACTAAGAGAAGGTTTAATTTAAATTAATAAAATTGCTCGCATAAGTGCGGGCAATGTTTCTTTGTTATGAGAACAATAGTGATTATTGGTTCTACAGGAACTATAGGAAAGTGTTTGACTTCCTACTTTAAAAATGAAAATTGTATAGAAGCAAGTCGTAGTTTAGAAACTAGTGAAAATCAAATTTCTTTGGATTTGTCAGATTTTAAAAGTGTTTGTGAGTTTATAAAAAGAATAAGTATAGAGAAGGTTGATGTTTTATTTCTAAATAGTGGAGTATTTGAACAGAAAAAATATACCCAGGATGGATATGAATATAATTTTATGGTCAATGCATTTAGTCCATATTACATTGCCAAAAGGGTACTAAAAATTCAACCAAACTGTAAAATTGTATTAACCTCCTCCATAAGTATACTTCATGCGAAACAGAATCTAAATCCTAGAAAATGGAAGAAGATTTATAGAAATACAAAGCTTATAGAACATTTATTAATCAACAATTTAGAAATACTATTTCCAAATTCTATATGCTATGCTCATCCAGGAATTGTTCCATCTAGACTATCCTATGGACTACATTCTAAGCTCGTAAGAGGTTGGATTAGACTTTTTGGAAATACGAAAGAATCTGGGGCAAATTGCTTAATCAAGGCATCTAGGTTATCTTCTTACAGAAATTCTTGGGTTGTTCCTGGTGGGATTTTTAGTTTGAGGGGAAACCCAAAATTAAAGAAAATCAAAAGAAAAATAATTCTAAAAGAAGAAATCAAACAAGAAATACTAAAAATGGAAAAGGAGTTAGAAGAAAAATATGGGATTTAGTGCATTAGATTACAGTGTAGGCGTAATTGCTTATGAGAAGAAAAAAGTGAAATATGGAATGTCCTGTGCGTGGTGTATGCAGGTGGATTATGATAAAATGGTTTGTCTATTAGGTGCACAAAGCGATACAGGAAAGCATTTGGAAGCGGGAGATCAAATCGGAATCTCTATTATGAGCAAGAATCAAAAGGATATCGCGCTTCATTTTGGAGAAAACCATTCTGCATCATTGGATAAGTTTAAAGGTATAGAAATAGAACAAAAGGGTTCTATGATTTTAATTCCTCATTCTGCACGTATGATGGAATGCGAGGTTATAGATATTCTCCATCTAAAGGAAATAGAAGAAGATCAGCTCATTTATGTACGCATTAAAAAAGGATTAGAATGTGGAAATGACTTCTTACATTATGGAGAATTATAGTGTATACTGTTGATTTACATTTAAAGAATGAAACAGTAGAAACTGCTTGCTATAACTTAATGGAAATTATCAAGCTTGCAAGAAGCTCCAAAGAGAGAGTCTTATGTCTTATTGTAGGCTATGGAAGTACAGGTGGCACGCATAAAATTAAAACTGCTGTTTTAAATCGTCTTACAGAATTAAAGGAAAAAAATCAAATTAAAGGCTTTCTTGAGGGAAATGAAGTGGATATGTTCAATCCTAAGTATCAATCGTTAAAGGGACATGAACTTATTCCTAAAAGAACTTACAATAAAGGTGAGATTATTGTTATTCTTTAGTTTTATTAAAAAATTAGGGGTAAAGTAAAAAAGCATGGGAATCATCTATACAAATACAATCACAGTAGAAAATGTGAATTCTATCCGAGCAGCTGTAGGATTTAGAAGGATTCACCCTGATCAACTTCAAGCAAGTATTGCGGGAAGTACTTTTATTATTGCAGCATATGACCAAGACAAAGCGGTTGGTATGGCACGATTAATCTGGGATGGAGGCTATGTAGCTTTGATACAAGATATTCTTGTTGTCCCACAATATCAGATGCAAGGTATTGAAAAAGAATGTATAACCCGCATCTTTGCCTTCTTAAATTCTAAATTAAAGCCAGGGTGGGGTATACAAGTTGATGTTAGGGCTTGGAATAATCAAGAACTTTTTGAAAGTCTTGGATTTCAAGTTTCGACTCCTCAAAAACGTGGTATACCTATGCATATTTGTCTTTCAAATCAAATTGAATTGACAGATGCTATGTTTCAGCAATGTGATTATAGTACAAGAAAAATCAATAAATAATTTTTATTTCATAATGATTGAATAATGAAGAATACATTTTAGAGTAGAAACAATGATATAAAATAATCATTGTTTTTTTCTTGTTCAAAGCAATAATAAAAAGATTTAAGAATTTCCTTTAGATAAGGAAAGTGTAAAAAACAAAAGAATTCTTTTTTATTTTAGCTTTTAAAGTGCTTTAATAGTTTTACTATTAAGGCGTTTTATGTTATAATGAATTGGTTTTTAAGGAAAGTGATCATTATGAAGGAAATCAAACAATTTGATGTAGTTATCTTAGGTGGAGGACTTGCTGGCATTTATGCCGCGTTGACTCTAGATTCTAATTTACATATCGGTTTATTTATAAAAGATTCTATTGAAAGAGGGTCATCTAATTTAGCTCAGGGTGGCATTGCTGCTGAGGTTATTTGGGATGAAGCCAAAATAGTGGAGCACTATGAGGATACTTTACGTGCAGGTGGATATTTGAATGATCAAGAGGCAACGAGGATTTTAGTTGAAGAAGCAGGGAAGCACATCAATCAGTTATTATCCCTAGGTGTACATTTTGATAAAAATAGTGATGGTTCTTTAGTTACAACACTTGAAGGTGGTCATAGAAGCAGAAGAATTCTCCATGCTGGTGGAGATGATACGGGGGCTCATGTTATGGCAGACTTAAGAGAAACACTTTCTAAACGAGATAATATTGATGTTTTTGAAAATGAAATGGCCATTGAAATTTTACACAATCAAAATAAAGCATTAGGTGTTATTGTAATTAATCCTGATAATGAGGAGGTTTACGTGCTTGCCAATCGTATCATTTTGGCTACCGGAGGAATTGGTGGAATTTATAAGAAATCTACGAATGAAAAAATTGCTTGTGGAGATGGAATTGCGATGGCATATCGTGCTGGTGTCGCAATAAAGAATATGGAGTTTGTTCAATTTCATCCTACAGGATTTTATGTAGAAGATCAAATTGGCAAGACCTTTTTAATTAGTGAGGCTGTTCGTGGCGAGGGTGGAATTTTAAGAAATATTGAAGGCTATCGCTTTATGGAAAAGTACGATGTGGAGCGTATGGAGCTAGCCCCTAGAGACGTTGTATCTCAGGCCATCCATAGGGAAATGTTTGATACCTGGAGTGACCACGTCTATTTAGATATTACCCATCAGCCAAAGGAATTTTTAATGAAAAGATTCCCAACGATTTATAAGCATTGTCTGGAATATGGAATTGATATTTCTAAAGACTATATCCCTGTAGCCCCTGTAGAGCATTTTCTATGTGGTGGGATTGATACAGATATATATGGTAAAACGAGTATGCAAAATTTATATGCTATAGGGGAATGTGCCAATACGGGCGTTCATGGTGCTAACCGTCTTGCCTCAAACTCTTTACTCGAATGTATTGTCTTTGCAGGAAGAGTTGCAGAAGAAATCAATAAAGAAAAAGAAACATTTGGGAAAATTGATGTTATTTTACCAGATATGGTATTTACACATAAGAAATTTAATTTCAAGGATATTAGAGTAGAAATACGTGATGTAATGAGTAAATATGTTTTTATTGTTCGTACGGAAGAAAATTTACTCCTTGCAAAGAAGCTTCTTACAAAGCACTATAACAATTTAAAGAAGATTCGAGTATTTTCAAGATATTATTATGAGACGATTAACATGGTGATTGTTGCGTTACTTATCATTGATCAAGCTCTTGCTAGGAAGGATTCAATCGGATGTCATTTCCGTTTAAATTAAGGTGAAACTATGAATACTGAAATTATAGATATTATCAAAAG
>JAIDMV010000347.1 GCA_029050385.1 Anaeroplasmataceae bacterium
CTTATCACCTGTTCTATTATCTCATAATTCTTAAAACTTATCAATATACTTAAGATAGGTGATCTTCATGAAATTTGGTGTTGCAATACGTAAAAATGAAACAGATTATTTTGTTCATCAAAGCTATCTTTATATGCTGAAAAAATATGGACATACCTATGACTTTATTACACTAGAAACAAATTTAAATTCTTTTGACGCATTTTTACTTCCAGGAGGCTATGATATAGATCCTATTCATTATAATCAAGAAAACTATGCTTCAAATCATATTGATTATGAAATGGATATGTTAGATAAAAAAATCATTCTTTTTGCCTATCAAACAAAAAAACCTCTACTTGGAATTTGTAGAGGTATACAAAGTATCAATGTGTTCTTAGGAGGAACCTTAAAACAAAATATCGTTCACCACATGAATGAAAATCATTTCATCTCTATGGGAAATCGCTATATGTTAGTCAATTCCTTCCATCATCAAAGCATTGATAAACTAGCCCCTGAATTAGAAGTTTTAGGAACTAGCTTAGATGGTGAAATTGAAGTCATCAAACATAAATTTTTACCTATCTATGGGGTTCAATTTCATCCAGAATTATTTTCTTTTGATTTAAATTTTTTCTTTAACGAGCTTTAAAACTATCGCATTCTGTTTCACTACGATAGCTAGCATTTTCATTGCCAATACTGATGTCCTTTGCGTAACACTCGTTATTTTCGTTATGGATGCAGTAGTTTGCACTACATAATACCTTCACTGGTGTAGCCTCTGCAGACATTTCTTTTGCCATTTCTGAAATTAAAATATCAGAATTATGTGGGTTTTTAAAGCTTTGGCAGAAGGTTCCAATCTTACTCTTAGCAAATAATCCTTCAACATTGATATGCTTTTTTGCACATTTTGAGTCTTCATTATAACCACACATCTTAACATTACAATTTACGTTTGTCATACTCTTCTTCCTTTCAAAAATAGTATGAACAAAAATTCGTGTAATTATTCAACTTCAGTTTCAGATTTTTTTGAACTAAATCTATCTAACCATACAACAATTTTTTTATTAAAAGCAAAGCATAAAATAGCCAGTAAAAAGCTGATAGAAGCGATAATGATAGCAGCGATATAGTTGCCAGTAATCACAGAGTTTCCAAATATAATAGAAACAATAGTCATAGGAAGTCTTGCAAAAATATTGATGAGTACAAAATATCTGACCTTTACTTTGGTAAAAGGCACAA
The DNA here is from genome assembly GCA_029050385.1 of Anaeroplasmataceae bacterium. Classification (GTDB taxonomy): domain Bacteria; phylum Bacillota_I; class Bacilli_A; order Acholeplasmatales; family Anaeroplasmataceae; genus Pelethenecus. The sequence continues at coordinate 1,240 of JAIDMV010000347.1, forward strand.
TAAAGGCAATAGGATCCTTAGGTAAGAATGGAATCAATAAATAAGAAAACATTAAAACACCGCAACGCTTTCCATCTTCTAAAAGCTTAAATTTTTTTGTTTTTTCCGGATCAACAAATAAGGAAAGAAAACTATATCCAAACAGCTTTACCAAACCGATAACTACTAACGCACCAAGTGTTTCACCAACCAAGCAAATCATTACTGCAAGAACAGGAGGATAAAGCATACCTGTAAGAATGACTACTGGTCCTGCAGGTATAATGGCAAGTACTGTTTGTACGATTTGCATACCAATAAGAATTAGCCAGCTGATATTGCCATAGGAACGAATAGAGGTTAAAACCTCTTCTAAATATGCATCATCCTTTTGCATACGATTAAAGATAGGATATAGTTCTACACATGCATATATAGCCAGTCCTAAAAGAAGTCCAATAAGAACTATCTGAATAACGATACGAATCATTTTATATCTTTTTTTCTTATCCTCTTCCATCTTACCACTCCTTTTCTATCGTACAATGAATGACTTCATTTGTGAAAGGATCTATAAATTCTACACTATAGCTGGTTAAGCATAAAACCGAATTTTCTTTTCCACCATAAAGCTTATCTCCAACAATAGGATGCCCCATATGACTTGTATGTACTCGAATTTGATGAGTTCTGCCTGTTTCTAAAACAAATTCCAAAAGACTTGCCTCTTCACTAGATTCTATGCTGTGATAATGACTAATAGCAAGCTTTCCTTCCTCACTTACATATCTTTTATGAGAGTTTTCCTCTTTCGCAATATGGTTCTTTATTGTAGCTGAAGCTTCAACCTTTCCTTCTACTAAGCATAAATATTTTCTAATCATATGCTCATGGGTAGGCTCTAAAAGACTTGCAGCATACCGATCCTTTGCTACTACAACAAGACCACTTGTTTCCTTATCCAAACGATTCAAAATATGAATATCCTGCTCTCCTAAGTAAGCTACTAACTGCTGGTATAGGCTATTGGGATTGCCCTTAGTAGGGATAGTCAATAGATTAGGTTCCTTATCCACAATCAAATAATGATCCGTTTCTAAAACAACTTTAGGTAGTTTTTCTGTTTTAGGCCAATCAATCTCTTTATCTAAGGTTGCATAAATGACCTTTATTTTTGAACCTTTAGAAACCTTTTTATACCATTCTAAGGGTTCTCCATTCACAAGAACCTCTGCCTTACTATACTTTAAAAAACGATAAAATCGCTTTGAGACGTTTTTCTTTAATATTTCCGATAAAATATCTTCTTTTTCTACATTCATAATTAGTTCATTTTGCTTCATACTATAATTGTATCACAAATGTGATAAGAAAATAAATAAAACGCTTTCAATTTATTGCAAAAAAAGGTATAATACATAATATGAGGTGAAAAACAGTGAGTGATATTATACAAGAAGCACAACGTTGCTTAAAATGTAAAAGACCATTATGTAAGGAAGGATGTCCAGTTCGTACAGAAATCCCTACAATAATGCAAATGTTTTTAGAAGGAAAAATGGACGAGGCAGGAGCTATGCTGTTTGAAAATAACCCACTATCTGCAGTTTGTTCATTAATCTGTCCACATGAAAAAAATTGTATGGGACATTGTGTTTTAAATCATAAGGGTTCTCCAATTAAGTTTTTTGAAGTTGAACACTATATTTCTAGCTTCTTCTTAGATAAAGCTAAACTAGAACCAGGAGAAAAAAATGGACATTTGGTAGGTATCATAGGTGCTGGTCCTGCTGGTTTAACTTTAGCAATTTTACTTGCTCAAAAAGGTTATGATGTTACAATCATTGATTCAAAGGATAAAATTGGTGGTGTCTTACGTTATGGTATACCTGAGTTTAGACTACCTAAGTCTATATTAGATAAGATGCTAAAGCGAATGAGTGATTTGGGAATCAAATTCAGACCAAATACACTGATTGGTCCTACTGTAACAATTGATGATATGTTTGAGGATGGCTACGACGCAATCTTCATTGGTACTGGTGTTTGGAAGCCTAATCGATTAAGAATACCAGGTGAGACATTAGGAAATGTACACTTTGCAATTGACTTCTTAAAAAATCCTGATTCCTATAATAATTTAGGAGATCATGTTGTAATTATTGGTGCAGGTAATGTTGCAATGGATGCTGCAAGAACCATTTTAAGAAAAACTGCAGCCAAGGTAGACATCATCTTCTTCCGAGGACGTGAAGAGGTTACCGCTCTTGAAGAAGAGTTAATGCTAGCTGAGGTAGATGGTGTTAAAATGAACTACTATCTAAACACTGTAAAAATTGAACCAGATGGCATTATCGTTGAACCTGTTCTAAAGATTGAAAATGAGGATGGAACAATATCCTATAAAAATGATTCTGAACATCCTTATAAGATTAACAGTTCTTCTGTTATCATTGCGATTGGTCAAGGTGCACAGACTAATATAGTTAAAAATACAAAACAGATTGATACAAACCAAAGAGGTTTAATTGAAACCTCTGAAAAGGGTGCTACTACTCGTCCTGGTGTCTATGCAGCAGGTGATGTTGTATCAGGTGCTAGAACTGTGGTTGAGGCTGTTGCAGCAACAAAGAAGGTTGCTGAAGAAATCGACCAGTATATTAAAAACAAATATAATCAAGCATAATAAAAAACTGATTGGTTCAAATACCAATCAGTTTTTTATATATTGTCAAAGAAAAATATATTTTACAAAGCTTAATTCTTGATAATTGCGACATAATTATGCTATAATAATGATAGAAAGGATGATATTATGCCTCAAATTATTCCTATTAAAGATTTAAGAGATACGAATAAAATTTCAGAACTATGTTCAACCTCTAATGAACCTATTTTTGTGACTAAAAATGGATATGGTGATATGGTTGTTATGAGTATGAAAACCTATGAAGAAAAACTAGCTAGAATTGAAATGTATGAAAGTATTTTAGCTGGTATAGAAAATGCCAAGAAAGAAAGACTGCATGATGGCAGGCTTACTCTTGCAGAATTAAAAGTAAAATATGGCGAATAAATATAGTTTTAAATTCACTGACTTAGCAATAAACGATATAGAAACTGCTTTGAATTACATCTCAGCTAATCTTATGAATAAAAAATCAGCTTCAGAATTGCTTTCTTATATTGAAAAAACTATAGAAAATATCTGCATATTTCCTTACTCCTATCCTGACTGTTCTTATTATTTCATAAGAGATAATAC
>JAIDMV010000348.1 GCA_029050385.1 Anaeroplasmataceae bacterium
AACAAAAATTTATCAAAGAGTGGTTTAGTTCATGAAACTGACGTTAAACGTATTAAACCATTAATTTCTAATTTACTATAATTAAGGAGGTAACAAGATATGCCAAGAGTTAAAGGTGGATACACTACAAGAAGAAGACGTAAGGCCGTATTAAAGCTTGCAAAAGGCTATTATGGTTCAAAACATACTTTATATAAGACAGCTCATGAACAAGTTATGCGTTCTTTAGCATATGCTTATCGTGACAGAAAGGCAAGGAAAAGAGACTTCCGTAAATTATGGATTAGCCGTATTAATGCTGCTTGCCAATTAAATGGTATGAAGTATTCAAGATTTATCAATGGTTTAGCTAAAGCTGATATTGCAATCAACAGAAAGATGCTAGCTGAGCTGGCTGTAAATGATGCAGAAGGCTTTAAGGGCTTATGTGAAGCAGCTCAAAAAGCATTAGAAGCTGCACCTAAAGCTAAAAAAGTTGAAAATGTTGTTGTTTTAAAACCATTACCAAAGAAAAAGTAAAAATACCCCTTATGGAGTATTTTATAGAGAAAAATAGCAAGGATTAAATAATAGACCTTGCTATTTTTGTTTAATTTCAATATAGTATTACTACGATAAATCGTAATTTACAAAAGGGGGAAATTGAATATGCACATAATTACAAATCGATTGATTATTAGAGATTTCTGCGCGGATGACGTGAATGATTTGCACGAAATTTTGGGTGATGCCGAAGTAATGCAATACTGTGAACCTGCATATACCTTTGAACAAACGCAAAGCTTCTTGCAAGACTTTTGCATTAAAAAAAGGGGGGCTTTTGCCGTCGTGCAACAGTCAAATCAAAAGATAATAGGCTACGTTTTGTTCAATGCGTGGGAAAATTCAGTTTATGAAATAGGTTGGATATTCAACAAAAAATTTTGGCGACAGGGCTTTGCCTATGAAGCCTGTTCAAATATTATTAGCTACGCTTTTGAAAAACTAAATATAAACAAGATTGTTGCGGAAACGATAGATAGGCAAAAATCCGTCAAATTAATGGAAAAACTTGGTATGAAGTTGGTAAAAGTTCAAAAAAACGAAACAAAAGATACTTTGGGTAATATAGCAGATTTATATATATACGAACTTATACAAAACAATCAGCAGTAAACACATATAAAATTGCATGGGCAGTGAAATAAATTTCAATTTATTATCTTGTGTTTTGAAAATTAAAATATAGCTCACTATACTTTATTTGCGAAGATAGTGGGCTATTTCTACGTCAACAAAAGAAATTTCCTTATGGAACATTTGAGTTTTTTTTACAGGATCATAAAATCTTCTTTAAAATCAAAAAAAACGCCAAATGGCGTTTTCTAATTAATTCAAGAAGTTTCGTATATCAAAATGCACAATTTCATAATTGGCTTCATTAAGGATTTCATGACGCATATGCTCATACACCTTTGTGGAAACATTTTTATAGCCTGCTCTTTTAAGTGTATTTGCAGAATGCTTTAAACCCTTCGTTCCTAAAGGACATGGATCATCCTTGCCAACAAGAAGAAGAATTGGCTTATTTGAATCTATCACAATATAACGGTCGTGCTTGTGCATTCCCCAAACCAAATGATATAGTGCCTTGTAAGCAGATACAGAAAATGGGATATTGCAATAAGAATCATTTAAATAGTTTTGAACATTTTCCTCATTATAGGATAACCAGTCTACAGAGGTTTTTGGATTCTTAATTGTTTTATTAAAGCTACCATCTGTTAAATTCGTTAAGAATTTTGACACATAAGTATTTCCCTTAAATAAGCCAATTAAGTTTGCCATAAAAATTCCTAAAAATGTTGCTTTCTGATATGCTGGAACACCTGAAAGAATAACCTTCTCATATAAATCTGAATTCTTTTGAATCAAATTTCTTGAAATAATTGTTCCCATAGAGTGAGCAAATAGATATAATTTTAGATTAGGATACGTGGTTTTCAAATATTCAGAAAGGGTAACCTGATCTAATATAAGAGCCTCCCAAGGCTTTTTTCCTTCCATATGACCAAGCTTTTTGGCATCAGGACCATGTCCACGTATATCTGAAGTTAAAACGATGTATCCATTTTCATTTAAAAATTTTGCAAAACGCTCATATCGCATTTGATGTTCTTTCATACCATGTACAATTTGAACTATGCCTTTAGGTTCTGCTATATCATAAAGCGTTGCATATATAGGTAACGCATCGTATTTTGATGGGATAATAACTTTTTGCATAGAAATACCTCATTAATAAACTAATTGTGATTTTAAACGCTCACAAACAACAGCTTGTGCTTCATCCTTTGTAATTCCTGTAGCAACAGCCACCTCATTGAATAATTTTCTTTCTGCTTGCTGAAGAAACTGCGTATCAAAAGAACCTAATGTTTTCTTTTCAAGTTTTCTGTCTTCAGCTATACGATAAATCATCTTTAGAAGATGAAGAGTATCCATAATACTATTAGAGGTTACTAATTGTTGAAATTGAATTTTTCTTTCTTTATTGTCCTTAATATAGTCATCAGAAAGAAGAACAGAATCGTTTAAAGCTTTATACACATCTGATTTAGATAAAATTGGACGTAAGAAAAGAGGAGCCTTATCCATAGGCAAAGTAATTAGCATCTTATTATGATAAGTTTCTAATCTATAATAACTTGTTTCATCAGTGTGAACTTCAAGTATAGAACATAGCCCATGTCCACTATGCACAACGAAATCACCTATTTGATACATGCTAACCCTCCTTTTCTAAAAAATTCGAAAATTGCTACTATTATCATTATACCATATATTTATAAAAAAAACTAGTTAAAGAAGAAAAGAAAATCAAACTATTTTCATTGTTTTTTGATTTATTTGTGATAGAATAGTAGTGTAGTAAAAGATTTTATCAAAATTTGTAGGTTGAAGGGTGAGAATATGAAAAAATATGATGTCATTATTGTAGGAGCTGGACCAGCAGGTTTATTTGCTGCATATGAGCTTCATGAGAAAAATGAAAAACTTAAGGTTCTATTAGTTGATAAGGGTCATGATATCTATCATAGAAACTGTCCCGTTTTGCAGCACAAAATTTCTAAATGTCCTATAGATAAAAATGGACATTCTGGATGCCACCCAGCATGTTCTATTACCAATGGTTTTGGTGGTGCTGGTGCGTACTCTGATGGAAAGTTTAATATTACAAGTGAATTTGGTGGCTGGATGACAGATTATTTAGAGCCTAAGCTTGTAGAAGAGTTAATTTCTTATGTAGATTCCATCAACTTAAAGTATGGCGCTCCAACTACAATTACTGACCCAACAACTGATAAGGTTAGAGAAATTGAAAGAAGAGGCTACGCAGTTGGACTTAAGCTTTTAAGAGCAAAGGTAAGACATCTAGGCACTGAAAATAACCTAAAAATTATGGCTCGTATTTTTGATGATCTAAATCAGTGGATAGATATGCGCTATGAAACTGAGGTTACTGACATTGTTATAGAAGATAATGCCGTTAAAGGCATCAAAATTAAAGAAGAGTTCTTAGAATGTAATCAAGTCTTTTTAGCAGTTGGAAGAGATGGAGCAACCTGGCTACAATCCTTATGTGAGGCTCATGGAATTGGTCTTACTCATAACCAAGTAGATATTGGCGTACGTGTAGAAACTAATGATGTTGTCATGGAAGAAATCAATAAAAATCTTTATGAAGGAAAATTTATATATCGTGCCTCAGTTGGAACTGTAGTTCGTACTTTCTGTTCTAATCCAAGTGGCCATGTCGTAGTTGAAAACCATAGTGGAACAATTCTAGCAAATGGTCATGCCTATGCAGATGCCAAGTTAGGAAGTACAAATACCAACTTTGCTTTACTTGTTTCACATAAATTTTCTGAGCCCTTTGATAAGCCAAATGAATATGCACATGAGGTTTCAAGGCTCGCAAATCAGCTTTCCTGTGGATCAGTTATTGTACAGCGCTATGGAGACATCTGTAAGGGTAGAAGAACGACTCAAAAGCGTCTAGAAGAAGGATTTGTCAAACCAACCCTTAAAGAGGCTGTTCCAGGAGATTTAGGACTTGTGTTACCTTATAATACAATGAAATCAATTATCGAAATGATTGAGGCACTAGACCATGTCACTCCAGGTATTGCAAATGAACATACTTTGTTTTACGGCGTAGAGGCAAAGTTCTATTCAGCACGTCCTGTGACAAATGAACATTTTGAAACGAAAGTAGCAGGTTTATATGTCGGTGGAGATGGTGCTGGTATTACTAGAGGCCTAGCTCAAGCCGGAGCTAATGGGGTTTGGGTTGCTAGAGATATCGTCAAAAAGTATGAATAGATATTAAATTCTATCATATCCTAACATAAAAAAGACTATGACATATTGTCCTAGTCTTTTCTTTTGTCTTATTTTGGCATACGATTTTATGCACTAGTTTTGTCGAAGGACTACAC
>JAIDMV010000349.1 GCA_029050385.1 Anaeroplasmataceae bacterium
CCTTGAGGGTTTGGCCATAAATAAACTTTACCAGTATCAACAGCAGCTTTACTAGAAACTGATGCTGATAAAATAAAGATAAATGGATATAAACAAACTAATGCAAACAATGTTAGAATTACATAGGCAAAAATTTTAAATATAATTTCAGAACGGTCTAATCTTTTCATAATTCGTTTCCTCTCTTCTACTAGAATAATGAAGTAGATGATACCCTTCTACTAATAGCATTTGCACCTAATACAAGACACATTGCAATTAATGAGTTAAAAATATCAGCAACAACACCTAGATTTTGAGCTGCACCATTAGCAATCGTAATTTGATTGTTTTCACTTCTACCAGAACAACGATATACGAACGTTGAGATAACTTCTGATGTTTCATATGATGACAATTGATCACCAACTAATAGAATTATTTTCTCATAACCTACATTTAAAATCTGTCCGATACGCATAATTAACATTATTGTTAAAGTTGGTGCCATACCAGGCAAAGTTACATAACGAATTTGTTGCATTTTTGATGCACCATCAATTCTAGCAGCCTCATAATTTGTAGGTGAAATCGCCATTACGGCAGCAAAGTATACGATAGATCCATATCCTGCGCCTTCCCATACACCTGAAATTTGATAAATAGGTCTAAAGAAACGTGGTGCGGCAAGTACATCGGCCTTAATACTATTCATTCCCATAGCTGATAGCATTTGGTTAATAATACCAGCAGAGTTACTTGCAGTTTCTCTTTGACACCACAATGTAATTAACGTTGTAACAACAACGGCAGATACAAAGTGAGGCAAATAACAACAAACTTGAAGTACACTACGATACTTATCATTCTTAATTTCACTAAATAATAATGCAAGGAAAATTGGAATAGGGAAACCGAATAATAAACCATACATACTATTTACAAAGGTATTACGGAATGCACGCCAGAAATCAGCAGCAAATGAACCAGTGAATAGCATTTGTGCATAAAACAAACCACTCCATTGATCATCTCTAAACTGACCAGCTTCTTTCCATTTAAAGCCCTGTAAGATACCAGCGATAGGTAAATACTTATAAAGCAAAAGGAAAGCTAGCATTGGAATCAACAATACATAAAGCCTCCAGTCTTTAGCTAATGTACGAAGAGTTCTTTTCCAGTGTTCGCGTTCTACTTGATCAACTACTTTTTGATCAACTACTTTCTCCATCTTTTAAATCTCCTTTCTCTTTTTCTACATTCTCTTCTTC
>JAIDMV010000035.1 GCA_029050385.1 Anaeroplasmataceae bacterium
CAACTAAACAAACCACAAACCACAAGCAATAACGAAGCAAGATTAAGTTTAGTCATTTTGAAAGAAATTAAAGAAGAATCCAAATAGGGATTCTTTTTTTTCATATCAGAAATAAAAGCAAGACATACTATATTTAGGTGATTTATAAAATGATTCAACGTATATATCATTTTGTTATGGACAAAAAAATACCAACTCTTGCGAGCGCAATCGCCTTTACTCTAATCATGAATGGTGGGTCTTTTCTATTTCTATTTGTCATCATTTCAGGATTTTTTTCTAATTCCTTTCAGGAACTCATTTTGAATACAATAGAAGACGGAAGACTCAAGGATTTGATTGTCTATTTTTTCAACTATCAAAATAATATTTCTTATTCCATATTGCTTGTCATAACGAGTATCTATTCTGCCTCCTCACTCTATTATCATCTGATTGGAATTGTTGAATTTATTACAGATACTTCTTACCAAATTAGCATTTCGAAAAGAGTCTTAGCAATTGGAATTACAATCTTATATCTGTTAGGCTTGAATATTATAACCCTTCTAGCAAGCGAAATAATTATTTATTTGAATTATTTTTATATGCTGTTGTCTATGGTTTTGTTGTTATTTATTTTTGTTTTAACGGTATATGTGGTACAAGTGGTCAGTTTAAAAACCTATAATATAAAACGTCTTTATAAGGGGATTATATTTACAACAATTTATTTTATTGTTTTCACTTTTGGCTTTGTAGTTTATTTGAAATTATTTTCAAATTTTAAGATTGTTTATGGAATTTTATCTTTCTTTATTATCTTGTTTTTTTATATTTATATGGTATCTATAGGGATACTCTTAGGAATTAATTTTAACCATTTAAACATAAATATTCATTTTTTGTCGAAAAATAAGATAGAGGAGGTGAAAGAATGAAAAAAACTTTTCTTTGGGTTCTTTTAGGTTTATTCCTCTTTGTTGGTATAAAAGGACACGCATATGGGTTTGGCTTGGTGAATAAAGGGAATACAAGACCTAATGCAGGGAAGTATGATACTATATTAAAAGAAAATGGTGGAATATATCTTGGTCCAGACACACAAGAAATTTATTTAACCTTTGACTGTGGATACGAGAATGGTCATGCAAAAATGATTTTAGAGGCTTTAAGAAAAACAGATACAAAGGCGATATTCTTTATCACAGGACATTATTTGAATTCTGCCACTGACTTAGTTATGGAAATGATAGAAGATGGTCATATCATTGGAAATCACACCTATTCTCATAAGGACTTTACAAAATCCTCAAATGAAGAAATTCTTAAGGACATAGAAAAACTAGAAAATGCCTTTAAGGAAAAGACAGGTCATACAATGTCTAAATATGTAAGACCACCAAGAGGAGAATTTGATGAAAGAAGCTTAAAGCTTTTAAAGGATAATGGGTATGCATCTATCTTTTGGTCTTTAGCTTATGTAGATTGGCACCAGGATGCCTTCCACGGAGATCACTATAGCTATAAGCAGGTGATGAAGCGAATTCATAATGGCGCTATTCTTTTAATGCATACCGTTTCTAAAGACAATGCCGTAGATTTAGAAGATATCATTTTAAAATTAAAAAATGATGGTTATGTTTTCAAAACAATTGATAGTGTGATATAATAGTCTTATGAAAGTGTAAGGTGATTTAGAAGATGGCTGCAAATTTTATTATCCTTGCAGATGACTATATGGCAGTAGAAGGTAAAATTGAAGAAATAAAAAAAGGCTTTGACCTTGATGTTGAGCCTACGGTTTATAACGCAGAAGAGGAAGGAACCTACGCAATTGTAGATGAACTTACAACAGTTTCTTTATTTGATGAAACAAAATTTGTTGTGGTTAGAAATGCGGAAAGCTTGCTTTCAAAAAGTGATCGTGCTTTCTTAGATTTATTAAAAGCCATGAATGATCAAAATAGTTCTAATATCCTCATTATGGTTTTTATGGGAACTGTAGATATGGCAAATGAACAATATCAAAAGCTGAAGCGATTTTCTTCTGTTTTTGAGGCCAAAACCAAAAATATCAATTTAGAGGAATATGCTATTCAAATGTTTAAAGAAGAAGGATATTCCATTGACTTAGATACGATTAAGCTTTTGGTTAGTTATGCGGATAGTTTTTCTAAACTAAGAGGCTATATGGATCAGTTAGAATGTTATAAAGCAGAAGAAAAGAAAATTACCAATGCAGATGTGACACTTTTGATTCCAGAGCCATTAGATGATAACGTTTATGCGTTAATTGATGCAGTTCTTACAAATAATAAAAAACTGATGTTAAAAGGGTATAAGGATATGAAACTTAGAAGTATGCAAGCTTCAAATTTAATTAGTCTTTTAATTAATAAATTTCAAGAGCTATATAATGTGAATATATTAATTAAAGCAGGAATGAATCAGGCAT
>JAIDMV010000350.1 GCA_029050385.1 Anaeroplasmataceae bacterium
AGAATTAGGAGGATTATGAAATGAGAATAAATGAAATAATCATAATTGTAGTCTGGGCAGTTGTAATATGTGCAATAGTTGCATTGCTAATTGTAGCAAAGCTTCCAAAAAAGAGCAAGTTTTCTAAGAAACCTCAACAGTCAAGAACTACTGAAAAGAAAACAAATATAGATAAGCCAGTGAGAGATTCATCTACACAAAAAGCTACAAAGCCTGTTGAAGAGGCTAAATTAGAGCCAGTTGTTGAGAGTCCTAAAGAAGATACTTTGGAGGATGATTCTGAGGAACAAGATAATGATTTCCAAGAGGAAGAAGAACCAGAAAGAGTAGTTCAGGTTGTCAATGGTAGAAAGGTTTTTGTACAATATAATTATAGCTTTAAAGCCAAGCTTATTTTAGCATCTCCTGAGGTTCAACAACAATATCGTGACATAATTAACTTTGTTCGCCCTTATGGAGTAAAGACATCTACAAGCTGGAAACAAGAGCGTATCTATTTAGGTAGAAATACATTTGCTTTACTTGTATTTAAAGGTAAAAAATTATGTGTTGCTTATGCGCTAGATCCTAAAGATTATGTGGAAACAAAATATAGAGCTATCGATTTAAGTGAAGTAAAACGTTTTGCTAAAACTCCTACTTTACTTAAAATAACCTCTGATAGAAAGCAAAAATATGTTTTAGAACTTTTAGATTATATTTTTACAAACAACGGTTTAGTTCATAAAGAAGTAACTCCTGAGGAAATAAACATTCCTAAGAGAACAAAGGATGAATTAATTGAAGAAAATTTGATTAAGGTTTATACATCAGATGAAGTTACCGAAGGAACCATTGTAGAACAAGCTAAAGTTGGCGATATTATTCGTAAGAATGTTACAATCACTGAGGCTAAGCAATTGATTACAGATGATTCAGCGTTAGAATATGTTCAGGTAGAAGAAAACTCATCTACTAAAAAGAATACTGCATATAGTAAAAAGGACATTATCAATATTGATGTATTATCTAAAAATTTCAATTCTGATGATTTGGTAAATCTTGAGACCTTAAAGGAAAAGAAGCTCATTTCTCCAAAGGTAGATTATATCAAGGTATTGGCAAGAGGTATTTTAGATAAGCCATTGATTATTGAAGCACAGGACTATTCTATTGATGCAATAAAGATGATTGTATTGACTGGTGGAGAAGTTCGTAAGGTAAAATAATACTTATTAAGGTATAGCAGGATGCTATGCCTTTTCTTTATTTAAAAACAAAAAGTATATTTACAATTTAGGATACCTATGATATAGTTAAAGAAACCAAAAATCTAAGGGTTATATAACATAAAAAACAGGGTATACTATAATTACCTATAAAAGAGGTGTTTGATTCTTGAAGAATTTATTTCAAATCTATTATGATAAAACAGCGAAACAATCTATTGCTGAATATGATAAATATGTCATTAGAAGAGTGTCAAAAAAACAAGAAACAAAATTAAAAACTATAGGTCAAAGCTATAAGGCATCAGAAAAAAATAGAGGGTTGCCAAAATGGTTGAATTTGATGAATCGAATCTCCTTTTCAGCAACATTCACAAGTTTTATCTTTCTTATTGTTTCTCTACTCATCAATGCTAGCGAAAAGAAAGAAAATTTTGTAATGGAATATCTCTGGCTTATTATAGTATTTGGTATATCTTTTATAGTATTCCTATGTAGTATAGGTATTGCTTTTTTCTATAAGAAAAGAAAAAAGGTACTCAAGACAGAAGAAACGTCTCAAAATTTATTTAATACCATTCTCGAAACTTCAAAACAGTTTCTATCTGTTCCAGCTTCTGCTAGAAGTTTAGAAGTGTTAATGGAGCAAATTAAAGATAGTTCCTCAAATAAGATGAAAAAATATACAAATATTCTTTTGAGTGTATTTGTTGAAAATGATATGCTTTGCTTCGCAGATTTATATGTTGTAATAGGGATACCTATCAAGAATATTAAAGGATTTGAGATAGTTGAAGAGCCTTATCGGTTTGAGTATTGGCATAAGGGAAAAGATAAATCCAATCTAGAAGAATATGGTGTTAAACGTATAACAAAGCCTATTCGTTATTATCAGGCAAACCATTATGCAGTTTTAAAATTAAATTTTTCAAATAAGGATTTGGGAGTCTTTATACCTGCGTATGAATTAGAAGAATTTCAAACAATATTACAAGAGAAAAGAGATAATGAATAAATGTTTTATGCAAGTCAGCAATTTAATTTTTCTGAAGAAGTGAAAATAGGTGAAGATCTTCATACTACCTTTCAAGGAAAACAACTAGTTCTAAAAGATGTATATCGCTACTATGGGCCTATTACGATGCAGTATTTACCTTATGGCGGTGTTCAATCCGTTTATGGTAATCAAATCATTTTAACTACAAAATCTGGATTTATTGCTACAAAAAGAGTGATATATGATGGAAAAGAAATGAGCGCAGAAGAGTTCATAGAAATTTTTCCTGATATCGTAAATGAAGTATTTCCTTCATAAGAAAAAGCCTCGTTGATGAAACAACGGGGCTTAATTATTTTCTATCTCAGGAGCAGTTTCAATTGTGACGATGTCATGAGAAATCTCTTGAGGTATTTCATTTTTATAGCTTTTCTTTAACAATACAGGTGTTACAAAAGAAGTGATGAGAATTAAGCATAGGATGAATGGCTGAATAGATGCAGAAATAATACCTGCTGAAATTCCTTTGTTTGCACAAATCAAGCAAACCTCAGCTCTACACATCATTCCAAGCCCACAACGGTAGGAATCCTTCCAACTATTTTTAGTCACTTTAGCACCAACTGCACATCCAAAGAGCTTTCCAGCAATGCCTGCTATAATGAATAAAAATCCAAAGAGAATAAAGGTTGAATCAATCTCACTAAAACTAGAAAGACTTGTCAATCCGACTTTTGCAAAAAACACAGGCGTAAATAAAATGTAAGATGCAATATCAGTACGTCTTTCGATATAATCTGCGTCTTTCCCGCCAGAAAGCATTAATCCAGCAAAGAAGGCTCCTGTAATATCAGCAATACCAAACCACTCTTCCGCTGCGTATGAGAAGAAGAAGGCAGTTGCAATACCAAAAATTGGAAGTCTTCGATGATGTCCATATCTTTTGCTGAGTTTTTTAAATAGGATGCGTAAAAGAATTCCTAATGCAATTGCAAAAACAAAAAATCCAACAGTTTTTCCAAATACAATCAAAATATCTAGTGCCAGATTACTAGAAGCACTATTTAGTGCATGATTTAAAGATACAACAATAGATAAGACAATGACACCTAAAATATCATCTAGAATAGCTGCAGATACAATAGCTGTACCAATCTTAGAATTTAGTTTACCAAGTTCTTTTAATGTTGCAACTGTTACAGAAACTGATGTTGCAGTTAAAATAACTCCATAAAACAAATTTCTTAATATATAGTCCTTACCAAAACCACCTGGTAAAATTCCAGCTACTAAAAATCCAAATAACATTGGAACAACCACACCTAGAATTGTGATAACAATAGCAGCTATACCTGTAGCTTTAATCTGTTTTAAATCTGTTTCAATTCCTGCAGAAAACATAATGAGAATGACCCCAATTTCTGCAATGAAATTGATACCTGCCATAGCATCATTATTAAATATAGGTTCATTTGGGATTAAAGTGATTAACCCTAATAAAATACCTGTTAAAAGCATACCCACAACCTGTGGCAAACCGATTTTACGACACCCTATACTTAACAGTTTTGATAAAACAAGAATTAAGGCTAAGGGAAGTAGAACCTGAAAGGCTTCTATGCTTTGAGATACTTCTAAAAACATAACTCTCTCATTTCCTTTCATAAATGAACATTAACTATTGTATCACTATTTTA
>JAIDMV010000351.1 GCA_029050385.1 Anaeroplasmataceae bacterium
TACAGCTATCTATTCTGCTTGCCTGCTCCTTTAGGTTATGAGCAATCAGTTTTTTTCTAATGCGCTCCTTCATCTCTGCTGCCGCAGCATTAGTAAAGGTTAAGACAAGAAAACTACAAATATCCTTTCCATCCAGACAATAGGTTAAAATGCGCTCTGATAACACTGCAGTTTTTCCAGAACCTGCACCTGCTGAAACAATACAGTTTCCTCCTCTTTTATGAATGGCTTGATTCTGCATCTCAGTCCATGCCATGCTCATCGCCTCCTTTGCCAAATGGTTTATAGGCTAATTCCTTTAAGTCCTCGTACTCATAAAAACAGATATCCTTATATTTACAAAAGGTACAGGAAGCATTTTTTCCATTAATCTTCTTTGGTTCAATTGGGAAGATTCCCTGATGAATTGAATCTGATGCCTGGTCAAGAAGTCCTTCTACCATTGTGGTAATTTCTTCTTGTTGAGATTCTAAAAACACCTTGGAGTACCTTAAAAACCCATCCTTCCCAACGCCTAGAGATTTAATATAGGTACTCTTCTCATAGGTTGGGTCTAGCATAGAAATTAGCTTTGGACTAGCTACACTATATCCCTCTAACATAAATTTCTTGGCCATCTGAGCTTCTACATCTGATTTATGATCAAAGATAACAATATTCACCTTCTGTAGATACAAACCCAAAATGTGAAGCTTAAGCCCTGCAAAAGGAGGGTATTTAGATAATAGATACATGTAGGAAGGTAGCTGAAGATGAAATCCATCCTCTATATTATCTAAACTAACGATGTCAGCTCCCGTCTTATAATCCACGATTGCCGCAAAGACTTCATCATTTTCTATCGTGTACATTAATTTATCAATATATCCTTCAAAGGTATAGGTATCCTTGACTACTTCGATATGAGCTTCTCGTTCAATCGTTTTTAATTGACTCATTTGTTCATGCTGATGATTAAACTCTAAAATATTTCGTAAAACAGATGTCATTTGATCAAAAAAGAACTCATCCTTACTTTCTAATGCATTTTCTGATTTGTGCTTAGCTACTGATTCTAAAAAATTAAAATCCTCACTATAGCTATCCTCTAATACAGCATGAGAAAAGGTTCCCATTCTTGCAGCCATTTGTGGCTTGAATTCATTTAATCCTAAGATACGATCAGCATAATAAGAAAATGGACAAGCAAAGTAAAGCTTTACATTGGAGTAAGCAAGACGCAATGGTTTAAGTTCAAAATGCTTCTGCATTGTCTCTAAAGGAAGGGGTTTATAGCTATGGTCATAGCTCTTATACTTTGCTTCTGCAATACCATACTCTTCTAAATCCTCATGCCACTGACCATACTTTAAATATAAATCATAAAGACCTACCAGTCTCAGCTCATCTTCTAACTTAGCATAACCAAAAGGAAGCTTTGGATTTTTTATTACAGCAAGCTTCATATCCTCAATCAATAAGGAGGGGGAAAAGCTTTCTGTCTTCACGTATCTTTTATAGGTCAAGATAAGATGAGGAGTTGATAAAATCCAATTTTTTAAACGACTATATTCTATCTCATTTTTTTCATAGGAAGTGGATAGATTTAAAAGAGTCAAATCTGTATCATTTAAAAAGCCTTCCTCTTTACTTATTTTAGGTGCACTTCCTAAGTTAAAGCCAACAAAAAATACATAATCTGTTTCATCAAATAAAACTGCTTCACCTTCAAACTGAACTGCTTCTGTATATTTCTTTTGGGGATACTTTTTATTTTTTAAAACTGCCTTTAAAAATTCTAGACAATCTAAAGGTATTTCATTCAATACTTCATTTTCGTTTAAAATATCAACAAGAATGGGATATAGAATATTTTTAGAGTCGAGTTGATTTAAAACACTTTGAAAATCAGGTAAAGTCTTACATGCTTCTAAAAATTGTTTAATCAAGGAAGCAGATAAAAGATTTTTATACCCATCAAACTCAATAGGAATTCCATAGCTTCGAGAGAGACGTTTCAATAAAAAACGATATTCTTCATCTGCATGAACAATATAAATATCATTTAAGGAAACACCCTTCCTTAGAAGTTCTTTAATCTGATTCATCACAAATAAGGCTTCTTCTAAAATTGTTTTAAATTCATAAACGATAGGTGTATAGCTTTTATCCTGTGGACATACCTCATACACTTTTGTATATTGCTCTGTAAGTTTTTTTAAAGAAAAATATTCTTTGGTAGGTAGAGGATCAATAAATGTAACTGGAAATTGCTTCAAACGAAACAAAAATAGAGGATCCTCTTCTATGAGCTGATTTTCCTTTAAATAACGCAAAACAGAAACAATACTATCTAGCTTCGGATTGGAATAGTTCTTATCTTCAAGCTTTGAAACTGCATTTGTATATTCTTGACTTAAAGAATAAGAAAAGCCATAATGCTTCATCAATTGAAAGATTGCATTTGGTTTTAAAGAAAAACTCAAACGCTTATGTAATTCCTCTTGTGTTAAAAATATATAGTTCTTTATTGTTTTTGATTCCTTTAATATCTTTTCTTTCATAGAAGCATTACATATTATGAAGCCCTCTTCTAATTCCATTCTCCTCACCTCGCTTAGATTTTAGCATTAAAACCAACATAATTTATGTATGATTTGGAAAAAAT
>JAIDMV010000352.1 GCA_029050385.1 Anaeroplasmataceae bacterium
ATCAATAATATTATACACAATTCGGTAGGCTTTACTCTCAACCACTTTAATATCTTTTAAAATATACATTACAATAAAAACAATAAGTGTAGTTAGAGCAGCCACAATCACATAACTAGGATTCTCAAACATTAAAGGCATCGGTCTACCTATAATTAAATCTCTAAACAATCCACCGCCAACAGCTGTGGTACATCCTAGAATCATAACTCCCAAAATATCCATCCGATTTTCAATTGCAATTAGAGCACCTGATATTGCAAATGCAATTGTCCCAATATACTCTAATATTGTTATCATCAAATCTATATCCATATTAACTCTCTCCTATAAATTTTAATAATTCCAATGGTGTATCAACAAGATTTGTTGTAATCTTAGAAAGACTTTCTCTACTCCTAAAACCATAAGAAACAAAGAGACCATCTATACCTGCATTAAGACAAGTCTTTACATCAACCTCACTATCTCCTATATAAAGAACATCTTCCTTTTTTAAGCGATATTGTTCTATGATTGATATTAAAAAACTAGAGTCTGGTTTTCTTGGTCTTCCTGCAACCTCTCCATATATGAACTCCATTTGGTTAGGAAAATGCTCTTCTACAAGGCTTTTAGCGATATCTTCTACTTTATTTGTCAAAACTCCAATGTGAATACCATTATTCTTACAGTACTTTATAACTTCTTCTATTCCTTCATATTGAATTGTAAAATCATTATAATGCTTAGAATAGTAGGCTTTAAAAGAAATTAGAATTTCATCTAGATATAAACTATTTTGCGATGCTAATAAAAGTAAGTTTCGAATACCATTACCTATATAGCTTTGGGCTTGTTCCAAAGAGATTGGGTGGAGTTCAAATTGCTTTAAAGCATAATTGCAAGCTTCCTTCAAATCTTCTAATGTATTTAAAATTGTTCCATCTAAATCAAAAATAATCAATTTATATTTCATGATACTTTACCTTGTTATAAAACATAATATAAAACTGTTCTGCTAAGCTTCCCTTAGCTATTTTTTCTTTGCCTTCTTCTATACTAAACCAAGCATAGTCATCAATTTCATAATTTGAATGAACATCCATATTCTCAACTACAGCAATAAAATTAATCATCAAAGTATTGGACTTTTCATAAAATTCTGTTTTTTGAAAAATCAAGCGTTCTACTTTTAGTCCAACTTCCTCCTGTATTTCACGGCAAGCTGCGTCTTCAGCATTTTCACCTTTATTAATATATCCTGCAACTAATATATGCTTTTTTTTGCCATATTGTTCAATCAATAATACTTTATTGAAATCCTTTGTAGTAATAATCATACTTACTGCGGTATTAAAAATCTTAAAGCGATATTCTTTACAATTTGGGCAATAAGGAATGAGTCCCTCGTGCTCTAATTCTTTTTCTATAAGCTTTGTTCCACAATGAATACAATACTCCATACCTTATACCCTCACAATCTCTTTTATTCTACCACCATATCACATTTTTTTCTATATAATCTCTGCAAAATAAAAAAAATAACTATTTTTCAATAATTATTTTCTCTCCTACAACAAGGAATTTCCCCTCATTTAGTTTTAATAATTCTAATGGAGATAGTTGATATCTTGCTAGAATATCTTCTACACTTTCACCAGGTCTTACTATATGAACCTTATCTGTTCTAAAAGGTATAGTTTGATTAGGAGCAACCTTTAGATTAGATATGTCCTTAAAATTCAAGTTGTATTTATTGATAAGACCTTCCACACTATCATTTGATTTTGTAACATAATCCTGTCTTTTAGGAATAAATAAGATTTGATTTGGATAAATCATATTTGATACCAAATGATTTGTGTTTTTTAAATCCTCTACACTAACACCATATTTTTTAGCAATTGTGTACAAGGAATCATTTTGTTTTACGACATATTGATCATATGTACTATAATTTGGATTGTAATAATTCACTTTCTTTTCACCCATACTATACTATGTGAAAAAAAGGCCCTTGATTAGGCCTTTACCCATTTTATAGGTTCAATATGATTTTGAATT
>JAIDMV010000353.1 GCA_029050385.1 Anaeroplasmataceae bacterium
CTATAGGATTTTCACGGTAAAAACCACAATGTCCGTATCCCTTCATTCTATATAAATGATACTTTTTTATACGGCTCTTACAAAGACGTGCAGCATCTTTAGTGCCATAAATGCATATTATTTTGTTTAATGCGATTTGTGGCAATGCATGAATATTTGTATTATAGCAAGCTTCTATAAGATTATTAAGACTTTCAAAGCTAACTGTGGGAGCTATATTCTTTTGATATTCCCCCATACCATTAAAACATTTATTTAATTCTTTTGGAACATCACAATTTCCAGATTTGATTTTTTTCAAGCATTTTGTATATCTCCTATGGAAATAGTTTTTAATAAAAGCTGGAAATTTAAAAAGGGGTGCACTATCGATGATAGCTTTTTCAACCATCTCGAAATGATTACAAAAGAATTCATAAGCTATATTACCACCTAGAGAAAACCCTGCAACAGCATAAAGTGAGGCAATTTTATTATCTTTTAAAAATTCTTCAATCTGCTGAATTTCATCTGCAGTGGAAATGAATAACGAATTTTTATGATGTCCAGATAGGGTAGGAAGAATGACATAATACTCTTTTTTAAGGAATTCTATTATAGGTGCAAAAAAATCTACACTAGTGAATAAAGTGTGTATCAGCAAAACAGCCTTATTGTTTTTATCACCATAGGTTTGAAAAATCATCTTAAACCTCCACTCCTATTCTCTTATATCCCATTACTATGGGACTTAATTAATTTTTATTTTATATCTATTCAAATGAAGAGGCAAACTGACTATTATATAAATCAGCATAAAAGCCTTTCTTATTTAATAGTTGTTCATGATTTCCTTGTTCGATAATATTTCCATCCTTTAAAACAAGAATAATATCAGCATTTTTAATGGTAGATAGTCTATGAGCAATGACAAAGGAAGTTCTTCCTTCCATCAGTTTATCCATTGCTTTTTGAATCAGTTCTTCTGTTCTCGTATCTACACTAGAAGTTGCCTCATCTAAGATGAGCATTGGAGAATCCTCAACCATTGCTCTTGCGATGGTTAAAAGCTGCTTTTGTCCTGCAGAAATATTTGCTGTTTCATCAAAAATATAGTCTAAACCTCCAGGTAAAGAATTGACGAAATGATCCATATGGCATGCTGAAAGACATTTCATAATTTCTTCATCTGTAGCCTCTGAGTTTCCATATCTTAGATTATCTCTTAAGGTTCCCTCAAAAAGCCATGTGTCTTGTAGTACCATGCCAAACAATGAAGCCACATTATTTCTAGTTAATTCCTTAGTAGATATAGAATCTATCGTGATATCTCCACTATTCACCTCATAAAAGCGCATCAATAAATTCACGAGTGTCGTTTTACCAGCACCAGTAGGACCTACAATAGCTACCTTCATACCAGATTTAATATCACAGTTAAAATTAAAGATGATTTGTTTATCTTCATAATATCCAAAGTTAACATTAGTAAAACATACATTTCCCTTGACTTATTCTTTAGATAAACTAGTTCATACTACTTCTAGA
>JAIDMV010000354.1 GCA_029050385.1 Anaeroplasmataceae bacterium
TTTAAAAAGTGCTCATGTTTCTTGTTTATATTATCTTTATTCAAGTGAAAAGCCTCTTACATCAAAGGAACTTTGTGAAATTTGTGATGAGGATAAGGCATTAATTTCTAGATCCTTAGATGATTTAGAAAAGAGAGGATTAGTTTCTTGTGAAGAGGTAAAGGAAAAAAGATATCGTAGTCCTTTACATCTAACTCTAGAAGGTAAAGAGATTGGGAAGTATATATCAGAAAAAATAGATACATTACTTGAGGGAGCGACTCAAGGGTTGTCTTTAGAACAAAGAAATGCTATGAATGAGGGTTTGGAAATCATTCGTAAAAATTTAGAAAAAATGTGTAAAAGGGAAGATGGAAAAAATGATTAAAATATTAATAGATTCTGCATCAGATATTGATTTAAAGGAAGCAGAAGAAAAAGGAATATATTTATTGCCTATCGAGGTAAGCTTTGGTGAAGAGACTTATTTGGATGGTGTGAATTTAAATCATAATGAATTTTTTGAAAAGTTGATTGAAAGTGATGAGCTTCCTAAAACAAGTCAAATCAATCCTTATCGTTTTGAAGAAGAGTTTGAGAAGCTTACAGAAGATGGATCTTCCGTAATCTGTATCACTCTATCTTCTAAGTTATCTAATACATATAATAACGCAGTAACTGCATCCAAGAAATTTAAGGATAAGGTTTTTGTTGTTGATAGCCTTAATGCTTGCATAGGAGAAAGAATTTTATGCGATCTTGCTATTAGACTTGTGGAAGATGGTAAACTTACTATTAAAGAGATTGTAGAAGAACTGAATAAGAAAAAAGAAAAGATAGAGCTATTGGCACTTGTTGGAACTTTAAAGTATTTGAAAAAAGGTGGAAGAATTTCCTCTGTAGTTGCTTTCACAGGAGAAATCCTTTCTATTAAGCCAGTTATCTCCGTCATAAATGGGCAAGTAAAAATGGTCGGTAAGGCGAGAGGTTCAAAAAAAGGAAATAATCTTTTAGTAGAAAAAATTGAAGCATGTGGTGGTATTGATTTTACTTTACCCTATGCAACTGCTTATTCAGGTTTTTCAGATGAGATTTTGAAGAAATATCTGTCAGATAGTTCTCATCTATGGGAGGGACATGCAGAAGATATTCCCACCTATCAAATTGGAAGCACGATAGGAACTCATATTGGACCTGGTGGTATTGGGGTAGCATTCTTTTCTAACAGGGGTGAGTAAATTGAAAAAATATACTTTTGAAATCGTTGGGGCTGTGATTGCTCTTCTTGTTCTTATAGGGGATATATTCTATATTCTTTATGGTGGGCTTTGGAGAAAGGGATTAACTAGTGCATTATTCCTACTTTTAGGTATCCTTTTTTTCATCTTGACTGTTCTAAAAAAGAAGAAACTTAAATTTCCTATCTTTATGCTTATAGGTCTTGCATTTACAATGATTGCAGATATTATTCTTAATATTCACTTTATATTTGGGGCTATATTGTTTGCGATTGGACATATCTTTTATGCAATTTCTTATTATCAGTTAAAACGATTTAGTTGGCTGGATTTAATTTGTAGCTGCGTTCTTGCAGTACCTGCTGTGCTTTGGATTACACTAGCTCCAATGTTTAATTTTGGTGGGGCGTTGATGGAGATTGTCGTTGTGTTCTATGCAATCATCATATCTTTTATGGTGGGAAAGGCAATTTCAAATTTTATTTCAAGTATTTTAAAGCATCAAGACTATAGAGTAGAAC
>JAIDMV010000355.1 GCA_029050385.1 Anaeroplasmataceae bacterium
GGATAAAAAATTTTATACATTTTACTCAAAGACTCTGGAGTTGCATTAAAGCTATAAAATGGATCGTCTGGTAAAAAGAAAACAAGTTCCTTTAATTTTGCATTGCTGTCAATTGGCTCTCCATCAATTATTATAGATCCGGATGATGGGCGATAAACACTTGACATTAATCTCATTAATGTGGATTTACCTGCACCATTAATACCAATGAGACCATATATTTTTCCTTCTTCAAAGGTTAAGTCAACATTATCTAGAACAACATAATCGCCGAATCGATGAGTTAAGTTTTTAATTTCTATCATTGCCTTTCCTCCTCATATATTTTTATAATTAAGTCTTCTAATTCTTTTTGAGATATTCCCATTTCTTTAAAATGGTTCAAGGTGTTAATAACCTCCTCTAGAAAAACATGGTTTTGATTGACTGGACAAACAAAAATTCCTTTTTTAGGAATAGTATAAACAACATTCTTCTCTTCTAACAAAGAATATGCTCGTTCTATTGTATTTGGATTTACACCAAGCTCTAAACCAAGTTTGCGACAGGAAGGCAGTTTTTCATTTTCCTTAAAGACACCTAATTTTATAAAGGATTCAATTTTTTCTGCAACTTCTAGATAAATAGATTGCTTACTCGTAATCTTTATTTGCATTGTACTTCCTCCTTTCAATAGTATTATACTGTATTAACTGTATTATTGTCAAGTAAAAGAAAAAATCCCTTAAGGGATTATCTTTCATCTTCATCATAAACAAAGATTTTTTGTTTTTTCTTTTTCTTTTTAGGATTAAAAATTACTTTATTTTTAGGTAAAAAGATTTCTACAACTGGGATAGTCAAGAAAATAATCCAACCTGGATGCCATAAATCTCCTATAATACCCATAAGTAAATATGCAATCACGACAAGTACAGGATATAACCCCATTATAGTTACCTTACCAAGCATCATTGGTACAATTGGAATTGCAAAAAATACAATCCAGCCAGGATGCCAAGCATCAAGGTAAAAACCTAATAATAAATAGATAATGATTGTAATCATTGGTGTAGCAGCAATAATTTTAGCACGAAGTGTCATAACTCATCTCTCCTTTGTATTTCTATTATATCATAGTTTATAAAATTGTGATATAATATTTTTGGTGATAGTATGAAAAAAATAGGGAAAAATGATGAAATCATACATTTCTTTAAAGAATTATCTAAAACAAACAAACATAAGGATTATATATTCACAGATGATCTAGAAGTGCTTAAACTGGCGAATACCTATCGATTAGAAATTCCTTATCTTTTAATTACAAGTGATATGGAATATAAAGAGGATACTCTTTCATTCATCAATAAATTAAAACAACAGGCTAAGGAATCGTATGAAATATCTCTTTCAACTTATGAGACACTTCAAGCAAAAGAAAATCATGCTGGGATATTAGCTGCAATTCAGATGCCTAAGTATTCTAAAGAGGAATTAGGAGATTTTATTATTGTATTAGATAGACTGGAAATCCCAGGAAATGTAGGAACAATCTACAGGACCTTAGATGCTTGTGGAGCCACAGGCGTAATTTTAGTAGATCCTATTTCAAAACCTCATAATCCTAAGATTACTACTTCTGCTAGAGGAACAAATCTAATTTTTCCTACAGTTTCAATGAGCTATCAAGAAGCAAAAGATTTTTTACAACAAAGCGGATTTACCATTTATTTAGGTGAGCCCGAATTAGGCTTAGATTATCAAAGTTATACTTATAGTGGAAAGATTGCCTTAGTTTTTGGAAATGAACGGTTTGGAATTCAAGAAGATTGGTACAATCATCCACATCAAAAGGTGTTTATTCCTATGCAAGGAAATAATAATAGTTTAAATGTAGGAGTAGCTACTTCTATTATTGTATATGAAGCTGCAATGCAAAGAAATTTTAAGAAAAATAAAAAAGACCTAAAATAGGTCTTTTCATTTTTATATTGCTTTGTTACAAAGTTCAATAAAGCTATCTGCTTGTAATGATGCTCCACCAACTAAGCCACCATCAATATTTGGCTGAGCCATAAGTTCACTTACACTCTTAGTTGACACAGAACCACCATATAAAATACGAATACCTTCAGCACACTTTGGACAATATAGCTTTGCAATTAAAGAACGGATATAGCCACATGCCTCATCTGCCATTTCTGCAGATGCAACCTTTCCAGTTCCTATTGCCCATATAGGCTCATAAGCGATTATTATATTTGATAAATCTTTATTATCAATGCCTTCAAATGCCTTAGTAATTTGTCTATCTAGTACATCATGAGTTGTATTAGCTTCTCTTTCCTCTAAAGATTCTCCACAACAAATTATAGGCTTTAAGTCATTAGCTAGAGCTGCTTTAATTTTTAAATTAACTGTTTCATCAGTTTCATTAAAATAAGCTCTTCTTTCACTATGACCAATGATTACATACTCTACTCCAGTTGATGTTAGCATTACTGGAGAGATTTCTCCAGTGTAAGCACCACTTTCAGCAAAGTGAACATTTTGAGCACCAATCTTTAGATTGTTGCCTTTACGTTTTACTAAATCTCTTAATATAATTGCTGGCGCACAAACAATAGAGTCTAATTGACTTGCACTTGGAAGCTTATCGCTTACTGCATAAATAAACTCTAAAGCCTCATCACGAGTCTTATTCATCTTCCAGTTTCCAGCCATTACGGGTTTTCTCATACTATTCTTTTCCTTACCTAATTATTTTTCAAGGATAGTTGCAATGTCATTAATTGCAGCCTCAGCCTGATCACCAGTAGCCTCAATTATAACATTTTCACCTCTTGGAATAGCTAAAGACATTAATCCTAAAATAGATTTAACATCAATTACTTTATTATGATAATGTAAATTAATATCTACAGAATACTTAGATGCTGCTTGAACAACCTTAGCAGCTAAGCTGGCATGTAAACCAACAGTACTTTTTACTACAATTTGCTTTTGCATTTCCTTAAATCTCCTTAATATTATAATTCATCTACACAAGCTATACCAGGTAAAACCTTGCCCTCTAGATACTCTAAAGAAGCTCCACCACCTGTAGAAATGTGTGACATCTTATCTGCATAGCCTAAGCTTTCAGCTGCAGCGGCAGAATCACCACCACCAATGATTGTGTTAGCTCCCTTAAGGTTAGCTAATAATTCACATACACCGATTGTACCTGCTGCATAATTCTTCATTTCGAATACGCCCATAGGTCCATTCCATACAACAGTTTTAGCACCAGCTAAAACACTTGCAAATAATTCTAATGTCTTAGGTCCAATATCTAAACCCATGTCATCTGTTGCTAAAGCATCAACAGATTTTACAACACCTGGAACATCTGCGAATTCCTTTGCACAAACAGCATCAACTGGTAATACTAATTTAGAACCAGCCTTAGCTAGAAGTTCTTTAGCTAAATCTAGCTTATCTTCTTCGCATTTAGATGCACCAATATTCTTTCCTAAAGCTTTTAAGAAAGTGAACATCATTGCTCCACCAATTAAAATCTTATCTGCTTTTTCACATAATGCTTCAATTACACCAATCTTGTCAGAAACCTTAGCTCCACCAAGAATAGCAATATAAGGACGAACAGGATCATCTACTGCTCCGCCAATATATTTGATTTCCTTTTCTAATAAGAAACCTGCTGCAGTTTCACTTACATTTGCAGCAATACCAACATTAGAAGCTGCTGCACGGTGAGCTGTACCAAATGCATCATTTACGAATACATCACCTAAAGATGCCCAATACTTTCCAAGTTCAGGATCATTCTTTGATTCCTTCTTGCCATCTAAATCCTCATATCTTGTGTTTTGGAACATTAAGATTTCGCCTTCACCAAGTTTAGCAGCTGCATCCTCTAAAGCCTTTCCTTTAGTCGCATTTACAAAGTGAACAGGTTTTTTAATTAATTCTTCTAATCTCTTAGCAACTACAGTCAAGTCATTTTTAGCCAAATCTGCTTCTTCCTTAACACGTCCTAAATGAGAAAATACGATTGCCTTACCACCATGATTAATTACATATTCAATTGTAGGTAAAGCTGCACGGATACGTGTATCATCTGTGATAACACCATCCTTCATAGGAACATTAAAGTCTACACGAATTAAAACTTTTTTTCCTTTTACATTTAAATCTGATACAATTTTCTTAGCCATATTTACTAATCCTCCAAAAATAAAGCTATTATTTTTATACCTCATTATAACATTTATATCTTATTTTTTCAAATAAATTTATGAGAAAACGTATTACATAAAATAAATTAAAATGAGGAAAAGGCTTTCTAGCAAGAAAGATAAGTAGAATAACGGCAAAAAAGAAAGTTTTTTGTATTTATATGTTTTTTTAAGTTGTTTTCTTTGCGCACGAAATAAAACATAAAACGGATGAAAGCAAAATAGAAATATTGTGACAAACAAACATAATATAGCTAATGTAAAATAAGCAATTTTCATTTTACCACCAATTTATTATATGCAATTTTTAAGAATAACGCTTAACATAATAAGAGTTATAATTTTTTGGTTCAGAATAATACTCAAATAAAGCTTTTTTAGCAAGAGTATTTCCTTGTCTTGCAGAAATATCTAAAAGCTTTAAATAATTATCTTCTACAACATGATTTAGTACAAGTTCTGCTAAATGATAACCACTTTGAGGATTATGCTTAAGTGTTAAATAACTATAAAAAATATCTTTCTTTAATCCTTCCTGAGAATTCGTAAATTCTTTTAAATATTCCTTTCGTTTAAAATAAAAGATTAATTGATTTAAATACTCATTATATTTGGATTTGTCTTCCCAATTTTTTTCAACTCAATAATGTAAGTGTCTTTGCAAGTATTTT
>JAIDMV010000356.1 GCA_029050385.1 Anaeroplasmataceae bacterium
TAGTCTTTTGATTTATATTACTAGCTTTTATTTTTTGAGGAGCAAAAAATGAATAAAATCATTGTTAAATGATTACCTATAGTCATTGTATTGGCATGGATGTGAGTGATTTTTTATTTCTCACATCAAAATGGTGTATCCTCTTCAAGAATGAGCAATAAAGTTACCAAATGGGTTGTAAATACATTTGTTTCAAATTATTCAAATTTGCCTAAAGATGAACAGGCAAATATTTTGAAAAATACGAGTTATGTTATTCGAAAATTGGCTCATTATTCAGAATATGTTGTGTTAGGTTTGTTTTTATTTGTTGCAGTATATGCCTTTACGAGTAACCAGAAAATAATATTTCCTGTTGTAAGTATATTAGGGATTCTTTATGCTGTAAGTGATGAACTTCATCAATACTTTATTGGAGGAAGAGCTCCTGCTGTAAAGGATGTTTTGATAGATTCTATTGGCGTTTTGACTATATTACTTTTAATTGGAAGTATTTTGAATTTAAAAAGAATTAGAAAGAAAAAGGTAGAAGTATGATTGATACTCATTCTCATTTATTTGATGAGAGTTTTCAAAATGATATAGAGGAATGCATCACAAGATGTGAACTTGCTCATGTAAATAGAATTCTACTCGTTGGGTTTTCTCACCACACGAATAAGCTAGTTCAAGAGTATGCAAAAAAATATAAACTTTTTTATCCCACTGCAGGGTTGCATCCAAGTGAAGCGAGTGAATCATATAAAAGAGACTTAGACAAACTTGAACAATTTATTAAGGAGCATAAGATTTATGCGATAGGAGAATGTGGTCTAGATTATCATTATGGCAAGGAAAATATACAAGCCCAAAAGGAATTATTTCGTGGACAAATTGAATTATCTATTCAGTATCATTTGCCATTAATTATTCATATGCGTGATGCAACACAAGATACTTATGAAATTTTGAAAGAGTATTCTGGTAAAGTATTTGGAGTTATGCATTGTTATAGTGGGTCATTGGAAATGGCAAAGGAATTTATTAAACTTGGGTTTTATATTTCTTTAGGAGGTCCTGTGACATTTAAAAATGCTAAAGAAAGTAAGAGAGTTGCAGAACAAATTGATTTAGAGTATTTATTGGTAGAAACAGATTGCCCATACTTAGCGCCAACACCTTATCGTGGACAGCGAAATGAATCCAGCTATGTGAAAAATGTTGTGGCTGAGATTGCAAAAATTCGAAATATGGAATTTTGGGAGATTGAAGAAATTACAGAAAAAAATGCTATTAAGCTTTTTAATATGGAGGATAGATTATGAAAAACTTAAAAAAATGGATAGGGGCTTGTTTATGTCTCCTATGCTTATGCTTTGTCGTAGGATGTAGTTTTGGTACCACAGGGAAAGAACCTACAGATATAGAAAAAGATCCTACAATCATTGAAATTCAAAACGATATTACAGAAACTTATAAGAAAATTTCTTCAGGCTGTGTTGGTGTGTATGCTACTGCAGGTTCAAGCGGCTCAGTTGGATCTGGTGTTGTTTATAAAGAAGAAAATGGATTATATTATGTTGTTACTAATCACCACGTAATAGAAGATATGACCACTGTAAGAATTTATCGTGGAGGTTCTAGATATATTAAAGCTAAGGTGGTAGGCAGTGATGCAAAAAATGATATTGCTGTGTTAACATTCTCGTTAGACTTATTTGGCGGAGCCGATGTTTATGTAAATGATATATTTAGCTATGAAGATGAAATTGTTTCTGTAGGGCAAACAGTATTAGCTATAGGATGTCCTTTGGGTTTAGAGAATTATAATACCTTAACTACAGGAGTCGTTTCAAGAGTAACAAAGACTCAAATACAAACAAATGCTGAAATCAATCCAGGAAACTCTGGAGGCGGGTTATTTAATGTTTCTGGCAGACTAATTGGTATCAACACTAAAAAAGAAGTGTACACTCCAAGTGAAGAAAATGGAGTTGTTATTGATATTCCTGTAGAGGGTTTAGGATATGCCATTCATTTAGATGTTGTAAAAAAATGTATTAAAGATATAGAAAGTAAAAAAGGAGAAGTTACACGTCCTCTTTTAGGAATAACTGTAATGGCTGTTAATAGATATATTTCTACAAAAGATGCTGAACAATATATTGAATTATTACCTAATGCTATAGAACAAGCATTGGTTGTTACTGATGTAAATGATGGTGTTGCAAAAAAAGCAGGAGTCTTAGCGAATGACATTATTTTAAAAGCTAATGATATGGATATTGTTTTAACCACCGATTTGTCCAGTATTTTAAATCTTATGCTTCCTGGAGATATCTTTAAACTAGAAGTTTATCGACCTTCTATTAAGCAAACCAAGACATTTACCATTACTTTAGAATAAAATCAAGGATAGCAGATAAGAAAATCTGC
Source organism: Anaeroplasmataceae bacterium (assembly GCA_029050385.1). GTDB lineage: Bacteria > Bacillota_I > Bacilli_A > Acholeplasmatales > Anaeroplasmataceae > Pelethenecus. The sequence continues at coordinate 2,416 of JAIDMV010000356.1, forward strand.
TATTTTCTTTTAGTGTCTAATCAACCCTATATCTTTTTTTCATATATTATATTAGGGGTGATATCATGGCAAACACTTGTTGTAATAATACAAACACGACAACAACAAATAATTGTAATACACCTTGTGGTGGCGGATTTGCATTTATTTTAGTACTATTCATTTTAGTTATACTTGTTGGTGCTGCTTGGGCATATTAATTTATAAATATATTAATAGTTTTAAGCCTAAAGATTTTTCTTTGGGTTTTTGTTTTTTATTAATTTAAAAAAGATATTCTTTCTCTATTAAAATGACATATAAAAATCAATGGTTTATTCTTTCTTTCTGTCTCTAATACACAACTCCGAGCCCCCGA
>JAIDMV010000357.1:0-1500 GCA_029050385.1 Anaeroplasmataceae bacterium
TTGTTATGGAGATGGTTATTCCCATATTCGGACTCTTCATCGTCGTGATGGTGGTGATGTCCACATTCACACTCTTCATCGTCGTGATGGTGATGGTGTCCACATTCACACTCTTCATCGTCGTGATGGTGATGGTGTCCACATTCACACTCTTCATCGTCGTGATGGTGGTGATGTCCACATTCACACTCTTCATCGTCGTGATGGTGGTGATGTCCACATTCACATTCTTCATCATCGTGATGGTAATGATGGTGTTCATGTTCAAGGCTTTCCATTAGTTCATGTAAAAAGTTATCATGAATACCTTCATATGCTTTACATAATTCCTCATCTGTTAAAGAAGCGATAGGTGTAGTAACCAATACTGCATCATGATTATATTCTCTAATAATCTCTAAGGCTTCCGTAACCTTTTCTTCTTTTGCAACATCGGTTCTAGATAAAATTATTGTATGAGCTTCCTTAATTTGATCTAAGAAAAATTCACCAAAATTCTTAGAATACATCTTTGCTTTAGAAACATCCACCATACAAACAAGTGCGTTTAAATTATGTTCTAAATGCGCATCTGCAACAGCCTCTATAATATCAGAAAGCTTACCTACTCCAGATGGTTCAATTAAAATACGATCTGGATGGAACTTATCTACTACTTCATTTAAAGATTTAGAAAAATCTCCAAATAAACTACAACAGATACAGCCTTGTGATAATTCTCTAATATCAATCTTGGAATCTGCTAAAAAATCAGAATCAACTGAAACCTCACCAAATTCGTTTTCAATTAATACAACCTTTTCTTTTTTTAATTTTGTATTTAAAAGACGTTTAATAAAAGTGGTTTTACCAGCTCCTAAAAAACCTGAAATAATATCTATTTTCATAAATAAATCACTCCTTTGTCTTTAATATTATATACCATTTTTTCATTTTTTTAAATAATATCTTATTGTTTTAGTTTTTTCATTCTCTTATCTTTTTTCAAGAAACGAATTGTACCTCTAAAGATTTTTCCATTTAAAATATCTACAATGCCTTCTAACTGATGATTTGTCTTATTCACACCCATTCCAATCATACGAATTGGACCTGTCATAAAAGTATATTTATTCATTTCAAATTCTTCTTGAGTTTTACTTCTTTTCTTTAAAGCCTTTAAACCAAAATGAACAAATATCTTACCAATCCACTTTGTTTGAACATCAATCATTGGAGAATCTAAAGTGAAAGGGTATTTCTTCGGTAGGGTAGGAATAGGTTTGCCATAGATACCTTCAAAATCTGTTTTTGTGATTTCTCTTATATCTTTCAAAGAATGGTAAGCAGTAAGTTCTTGTTTTTGTATAGGCTTATCTACTTTGTATTCTTGAGATAAAATAATATTTCTGCTAGAGGTTCCAACCTCCAAAAAATAGGTTCCTCCACTCACCATAAATTCCTCTTTAGAACTATCATAATATTCAAAGAAAGAATCCTTTATTGGAAATACAACTCTAA
>JAIDMV010000357.1:1510-3411 GCA_029050385.1 Anaeroplasmataceae bacterium
CGTCAGATGTGTATAAGAGAAATATACAACTCTAATTTCTTCATTTGATTCTAATTCAATTTTTTGGAAAGCTTTCAATTCTCGTATAGGTCTTAATAAATCACGATTTGTATCTCTCACATAAAGCTGAACAACTTCTTTGCCCTTATACAAACCCGTATTTTTTATGTTCACATATAGATTATTCTCTTTTATTTCAAGATGAGATAAAGTGAATGTTGTATAAGATAAACCATAGCCAAAAGGGAATAAAGGCTCTATATCAACTTTATCATAATAGCGATATCCTACAAAAATAGACTCCTTATAGATACTCTGATATACAGATTTCCCATAATCGTAAACGGAACTATCCTCTAATCTTTTAATCCATGTTTCAGCTAAATGACCTGATGGGTTTGTTTTATTATATAAAATATCACATAATGCAGAGGCAGAAGCCTCTCCTGCTAGATAGGTTAAGACAAGTCCTGAAACGGATTCTATAAATGGAAGCTCTACTACAGACCCTGTAGTTAAAACAACGATAATCTTAGAATGAAGTTTTGTAAGTGTATTTACAAGTTCAATATCCTTTTCATCTAGTTTTAAATCTTTGCGATCTTTTCCTTCGATTTCTTTTTCTGCAGACAATCCAATAAAACAAATGATCTTATCCATTCCTTTGATTTCTTCTGTAAGATTATCAAAGCATTGATAAGAAACGCCTTCTTCTTTTAAACAATCTAAAAAAGTATCTACATCTTTAGGATTGACCTTACTGCTTCCAGCTCCCTGAATACGCATTAAAGAATTACCAATAATACCTATTCTTTCGTTCTTATTTAAAGGTAACACTAGATTTTCATTTTTCAATAATACAATGCTTTCTAAAGCTGCTTGTTTGGCAAGAAAGTGGAAAGAAAGATTCTTTTTATTCTCAAAGCTAGGTCTAGCTTGATAAAGCTTTAATACTGAGGCAACAGCTCGATCTAATTCTTCTTCGGATAATCTTTGATTTTGAACTGCCTCTATTATATCTACATAGCTTAAGCTACCAGGCATTTCTAAATCTAGACCCGCCTTTAAAGCCTCTACTCGATTGGATACGGCACCCCAATCAGATATTACAGTACCATGAAATTGAAATTTATCTCTTAAAATTTGTTTCAAAAGAATTGGGTTTTGGCTTACCAAGGTGCCATTTAATTTGTTATAAGAACACATAATAGCTTTCGGATTAGCTTCTTTGACTGCAATTTCAAAAGGCTTTAAATAGATTTCATATAAAGCTCGTTCATCAACAATGGAATTATTCACCATTCGTGCATATTCCTGATTATTACAAGCAAAGTGCTTCATACAAGCTAAAACATTTTGACTTTGTACTCCCTTTATAAACCCACTTGCAAGTATTCCTGCAAGATATGGATCCTCAGAATAATATTCAAAATTCCTGCCACATAATGGACTTCTTTTAATATTTACTCCTGGTCCTAATAACATATCTACCTCTTGGTCAATACATTCTGATGCAATCGCTTGTCCTACCTCATAGAGTAGGTTTTCATCAAAACTACAAGCTAAACAGGAAGCTGTTGGAAAACAGGTTGAAGGAATAGACTCTTTTAAACCAACCTCTTTACCACCATTATCCTGCATCCGAACTCCATGAGGACCATCTGTTAAACATAACCCCTTTTCATTTAAAAAAGGGTAGGTGTGCCAAAAGTCAGCACCTACCAATAGTTTAGCTTTTTCCTCTAAGGAAAGTTGTTTTATTATTTCTACCATCTTATTTGAAATCATTTTTAATACCCCAATACTTAAATCCTAAAAAGCCTACTAAAATAATGATACTCATCCACGAGCAATCAAAATCAAAGAAATGATTGATAAAAATCACAATCGCAGCATCTAAA
>JAIDMV010000358.1 GCA_029050385.1 Anaeroplasmataceae bacterium
CTCCACGAGGTTAACATCGTATTTGAATAAAAAAGAAGGATTTTAGTATTTTTTCTTGCATTTTCTTACGATTTTGATAAAAAAAATTTCAAAAGAAAAGGGATTAGATACTTTCATATCGCAATCCCTTTATCATCCTACTTTGTAGGATATTTTTCTCTATTTGTATTATAGGATGTGTGTAATAATTCTTCTGCCTTATGAGAAAGTGGTTTTCCTAAGAAATCTGCATAAAGCTTTTGAATTTGAGGATTTAAATGAGAACGTCTAAGTGGACGGTTTTCATCCTCATGATATAATACCTTAGCACGCTTTTCAATGTAAGTATCTAAGATTTCATCTTCTTCATTTGGTAAGAACACCTGCTTAACAAATGGTTGACCACCACCATTGATACAGCCACCAGGACAGCACATAATTTCAATGAAATGATATTTTGACTTACCATTCTTGATATCCTCTAATAATGGTTTTGCATGCTTCATACCAGATGCCATAGCAATATTTAAAGTTGTGCCATTTAGCTTAACTGTAGCTTCTTTAACTCCTTCAAGTCCACGACAAGGTGTTAATACAACTGGTTCCATTTCTTCTCCTGTTAGTACATGATAAGCTGTACGAATAGCAGCCTCCATAACACCACCAGTTACACCAAAGATAACACCAGCACCAGTGTAATCACCAATTAAGTCATGGTCGAATTCCTCATCAGGAAGCTTCTTCCAATCAATACCATTTCTACGAATTAATCTTGCAAGTTCACGAGTTGTAATAGAAATATCTACGTTAGGTAAATCCCCATTTTGTAATGCTGGACGCTCAACCTCATACTTCTTAGCTGTACAAGGCATAATGGATACAACAAAGATATCTTTTGGATCAATATTATTCTTTTCAGCATAGTAAGATTTGATAATAGCACCCATCATAGCTTGAGGTGACTTACTAGTAGAAAGATTTGGAATTAATTCTGGATAGAAATATTCACAATAATTAATCCAACCTGGTGAACAAGAGGTAATCATAGGAATAGGTCCAGTCTTCTTTGTTAGACGCTCTAATAGTTCAGATGCCTCTTCCATAATCGTTAAGTCAGCACCAAAGTTTGTATCAAATACACGATAGAAGCCTAAACGATGTAGGGCTGCAACCATCTTACCTGTACAAGGTGTACCAATAGGTAAACCAAATTCCTCACCGATTGCTGCACGAACCGCTGGAGCAACTTGTACAATAACCTTCTTACCAGCCTTTAATGCTTCATCTAAACGGTCAATTTGGCTGTGCTCCATTAAAGCACTTGTAGGACAAACATTAACACATTGTCCACATTGTAAACAAGGAGATTCAGCAAAGCTTCTATTTCCAGCAGGACCAACTATAGTGTTAAATCCGCGGTTTTCAAAGCCTAAAATACCAATTCCATGAGCTTCCTTACAAGCTTCAATACATCTACCACATAAAATACATTTTGAAGTATCACGAACGATAGATGGAGCTACCTTATCATAAGTAGCTGGAGTTTGGCTACCACCATAGAAATGAGGTCTAGCCATTACTAAGTGAGCAACCTCTAATAATTCACAGTCGCCATTCTTATAGCATTCCTGACAGCTACGATTATGGTTAGAAAGTAAAAGCTCAACACTAGTTCTTCTTGCGATAACTGCATCAGGATCTGAAATATGAATACTCATACCATCACGAACAGGATATACACAGGAAGCAACTAAATCACGAACACCATCGATACGAACTAAGCATACACGACAGCTTGCAACAGAGCATTTTCCATTTTTAAATGAACATAAAGAAGGAATATTATATCCACATTTACGACAAGCCTGTAACACAGTTAAAGAATCATCAACTAAATAGGAATAGCCTTCAATTTTAATATTAACTAATGCCATAATTCTAACCTCCTATCCTTTATAAATTGCGTTAAATTTACATGTAGCCATACAAGTACCACACTTAATACACTTATTTACATTAATTACATATGGTTCTTTACCTGGAACACCAGAAATTGCGTTTGTAGGACAAACACGAGAACACATAGAACACTTCTTACATCTTTCAGGATTGATATGATAATCAATCAAGCTCTTACATACACCAGCAGGACATCTCTTCTCTTCAATATGAGCGATATATTCATCCTTAAATTTAAGTAGTGTAGAAAGAACAGGGTTGGCAGCAGTCTTACCTAGACCACATAGAGCTCCAACCTTGATTGTTGAAGATAGACTTTCAAGCTTGTCAATATCTGCAAGTTCACCGTTACCTTCAGTAATCTTATTTAAGAACTCAAGTAGACGCTTTGTACCAATACGGCATTGTGTACACTTTCCACAGGATTCATCACAGATGAATTCCATATAGAACTTAGCAACATCTACCATACAGTTATCTTCATCCATTACGATAGCTCCACCAGAACCCATCATAGATCCAGCAGCAATTAGGTTATCATAATCGATTGGAGTATCAAGGTCATCCTTAGTTAAGCATCCACCAGATGGACCACCTGTTTGAATAGCCTTAAATGCCTTATCATTAGGGATACCACCACCGATATCATAAATTAATTCTCTTAAGGTAGTTCCCATTGGAACCTCAACTAAACCAACGTTATTTACCTTACCACCTAAAGCAAATACCTTAGTACCCTTAGATCCTTCTGTACCAATAGAATTGAAGGCTTTAGCTCCTTCACGTAAAATATAAGGTACACAAGCTAATGTTTCTACATTATTGATTACTGTTGGTTTACCCCATAGACCCTTTACAGCAGGGAATGGTGGTCTTGGACGTGGGTTACCACGTTCACCTTCAATAGAATTCAATAATGCAGTTTCCTCACCACATACAAAGGCACCAGCACCTAAACGGATACCAACACGGAAGTTGAATCCTGTACCTAGGATATTATCTCCTAAAAGTCCAAGCTTTTCTGCTTGCTCAATCGCAATCTTTAGACGAGAGATTGCAACTGGATATTCAGCACGAACATAGAAATAACCTTGAGATGCACCAATTGCATAACCTGCAATCATCATACCTTCAATAACAGCAAGTGGATTACCCTCTAGAATAGAACGGTCCATAAATGCACCTGGGTCACCTTCATCACCATTACATACTACATATTTAATCTCACTTGCTACATCATAAGCAAATTGCCACTTCTTACCTGTAGGGAAACCAGCTCCACCACGACCACGAAGACCAGCAGTTAATACTTCAGTAATAACCTCTTGTGGAGTCATGGATAATGCACGTAATAAACCCTTAAAGCCATCATAGCCTAAAGCCTCTTCAATGTTTTCTGGATCAATTACAGAACATCCATGTAAAGCAATACGCTTTTGTTTCTTATAGAAGTTGATGTCATCTTGTTTTGCAACCTTCTTTTGAGTTGCAGGATCGACATATAATAAATCATCAACAATCTTATGATTGATTAAATCCTCTTTAACAATCTTTTCTACATCTCCAACTGTTACTGTACGATACAATGTATCTTCAGGCATAATCTTAACAAATGGTCCTTGAGAACAGAAACCAAAGCATCCTACTTGATTTACCTCTACAGTATCTTCTAAGCCATTAGCTTTAATTTCTTCTCTAATCTTTTCTAAGATTTCCTTAGATTCATTTGCAAGACAGCCTGTACCACCACAGATAAGTACAGAACGTTTTCCTTTAGAATTTAGCTTTTGATTTAAGCAAGCTGTACAATGAGAAATGTGCTCATTTAACTGTTCTTTAGTCTTAATTTGCTCCATTATAGTGCAGCCTCCTTTCTATAGGAATCGATGATTCTAGCTACTTCATCTACAGTAACCTTAGAATATACCTTACCATTAATAGATACTGCAGGAGCAATACCACATGCACCAATACATCTTAAAGAGTCTAAAGTAAATAGACCATCCTCTGTAGTTTCACCTGATTTAATGTTCAAAAGATTAGAAAACTTATCTAATACATTTTGACCGCCTTTAACATAGCAGGCTGTACCTAGACATACACCGATTACATATTTTCCCTTTGGTGTTAAAGAGAAAAAAGAATAGAATGTAACTACACCATAAATTTCAGATACAGGCATTCCTAGTTTTGCAGAAACAATTTCCTGTACCTCAAGAGGAATATATCCATATTCCTTTTGTATGTCACTTAATACTAGCATTAATGGAGTAGGTTCATTTTTATACCTGTCACAAATGCTTTCAATCAGCTTTACAGCATCATGTCTTAATTTCAAATTCAACACATCCTTTATTTTTTTAAAATTGTTTTTACAACATACAAGCATATTATAAC
>JAIDMV010000359.1 GCA_029050385.1 Anaeroplasmataceae bacterium
CCTTATAAAGAATTGTTGTTTCTCCCTCTCCTTCACCATTCATAGTGTAAGAGGTTTGTGGTCTTGATAAAGTTAGCTTAAGATTTCCTGCATCTACTTTAAATTCTGCTTGGATAAGGATATCTCCATTAAATGTGAGATTTCCTGCATTGAGTTTTGCTTCTAAAGACTCAAAGGTTGTACTCTTTAAATCAATATTTCCAGCATTCCCATGTATAATGGAATTCGTAAATATTGAGTTGTGAACTATTAAATTTCCTGCCTTTACATCAAGCTTACTAGAATCAACAGTTAAATCATAAAGATTTACATTTCCTGCATCAGATTCAAGCTCTAGTGTAGAAATATTAGATTTTTCAATTTTTAAATTACCAGCAGAAACATCTAAATTTGCATTTATGATTGTTAAATCCTTAATCCCTACATTTCCTGCAGAAGCTTTCATTTGAAGTTCATCTAAAGAAGAATTTATGCTTAAAGTAGCCTTCTTGCTTAAGGAGAAATTAAAGAAAGTAAAAGAATGCTTTTGAATAATAGAAAGCTCCTTTAGCTCTTCATCATAGGATATATCATAAGTCAAAGTGTCACTTTCATAGTAAGTAAAGATATTTTCACCTTCCCCATAGATAATATCAATGTTCTCATCTGTACCATCATAGGAAATCTTTTTGATTTCTCCAAAGGTCTCTTCTTTTTTTTCTAGATTAGGATCAGCAAATAATCCTGGATAACCTTCCTTGAAATCCATTTGTGTACTTGCAACTGCAGTTGCTCCAACTCCTAATATAGTAAGGATTATACCTGTAATTATGAATCCCTTAATTTTCATATGAATTTCTTCTCCTTCCTCCGAACAACCATCTAAAGACAGAAAGAATAATATGCCCGATAAAGGTTACAATCTTTAGTAATAATGGTCCAACGATTAATACAACACCAATTAACGTCACCCCTATACCAATTCTGAATAATGCATGAGCCCAGGATGTAGCAAATAATGTACTTCCATTCCATATACAAACGATGCCTCCAGCAAAACAACCAATTCCAGCGCCAATAATCGCTATCATAGCCGCAAATAGACAAGAAAATAGAACAATCCAAACAGGAAATAAACAAATCAGTAAAACGATACCTATTCCAGTTTTAGTTCCTGAATCTGTTCTTTCTTCTCTACGATTTCTACGCTCATATGTATGCTCATATTCACGCGTTCTTCTTCTAGATTCGCGTCTAGGACGCTCTTCTTCCTCTTCATAACGGATTTTTCTTTTATAAGATGGATCAACCCTTCTTGCAATATCTTCAATCTCTCCTAAATCATAGATTACATCTGCTTCTCTTTGACCTGTCTTTTCTATTGTATCTTCAATCAATTCGTCATAATAATCTAAAATATCATTTCTTTCTTCACGGTCTAAGTGAGAAAGCTCATCTCCTAGACGTCTTAAAAATTCCCTTTTTCTCATCAATTATCCCTTCCTTTTAATAAACTCATACACTCGTTCCATATCTCTCCACTCATCTAGAAATTCCTTGATTCTTTTCTCCCCTAAACGAGTAATCTCATAGTATTTTCTAACTCTTCCATTAAAGTCTCTAGAAAATGTTCTTAAGTAATCCTGAGCCTCTAAACGCCTCAAGATAGGATATAGTGTGGATTCCGATATTTCTATAAGTTCCGAAATATCACTGATTATTTTATATCCGTAGGAGGGTTCT
>JAIDMV010000036.1 GCA_029050385.1 Anaeroplasmataceae bacterium
GCTTCATACTTATTGTTTTTAACAAATAAATCTTTTAATGTAGAAGTCCATGCATTAAGGGAGTTCTCCAAATCAGCAAGCTTAGAAGAAGTAATAGGGTCATTTTTGTCTATAACAGAAAAATCTTGAATGATTTTTTTATATTCCATTTTGAAATTATCAATGATTTCTAGAATAGCCATTCTAACCCCTCTTTCTTTCTTGTTTCTTTATCTAATCTATTATATAATTATTTTTAATAATAGTCAAAGAAAAAGGATGGATTATTTATGAAATGTTGCTGCAAAATCCCTTTAAGAGAAGAAAAAATCCAAGGTGTCTCTACAATGATATGTCCAAAGTGTGGTTTAATTACTAAAGAATCTAGAATTTCCTTTCAAGAAGAAAGAAAAAGATATGATGCTCATGTATGTGATGCTGGCTATATTCAATATATGAAGAAACTATTTGAAAAACTAAAAGAGTATATAAAAGGACCTACCGCATTAGATTATGGCTGTGGAAAGATACACATCTTAGCGGATTTACTCAATCAGAATGGCATCCAAGCTGACTACTATGATTTGCATTATTATCCTATGCTTTGTGATAAAAACTATGACACAATTCTTTTAATTGAAGTTTTTGAACATCTTTATGAGCCTTATGATGAACTTTTAAAGCTGCAGAATATGCTTAAATCAAAAGGAAGAATTATTATAGTTACCAAGACCTATGATGATGTAGACCTAGAGCATTGGTGGTATTTTAGAGACTCAACTCATATCAGTTTTATCACTGAGAAAACTCTATCCTTTTGGGATTTAAATCTTAAAATTATTGCCCATTTTGGAGATATTTTTGTTTTAGAACGCATATAATACATTGGTGATTTTATGCTAGAGCATATCGTTAAAAATGGGGAAACAATTCATGATATTTTAAATATGTATCATATTGAGTTAGAAGAACTTAAAGGATTAAACCTGCATATTACAGATTTTTATAATTTAGTAAGTGGAATGAAAATTAAAATTCCTCTCATTCATAACGAAATAGAACAAATCTTAGAAAATACAGAAAGCTTTGTACAGAAGTACTATCCAAAGGTAAATGCACTTTATGAAGAAAGACCTCAAATTAAGGAAAGAGAAACTACACAAGTAGAAGAGCCTCAAATTCAAAAAAGAGATCTTGAAGAACCTGTAGAAACTTCAGTTTCTGTTCCAAAAGAAGCAATTTCTCCAATTGAAGAGACTCCACAAAAAGTAGAACCAAAGCCAAAAGGAAGACCATATCCAGGGATACTTCCACCTAAAAATATATATGGTAGATAACAGATACTAATGGGAAAGAAATTATTATGATTATTCAAATATTTTCTTTTCCCATTTTTCTTTTTTAAATATATATTTAAAACCCTTTGAAATATTCTTTCATTTTTTGTAAGAATATGGTATGATATAGAATGGTGATTAATGATGTATGGATATATTAAAGGAACTGTTACTAAGGTGACACCTAAAAATATAATAGTAGAAAATCAAGGTATTGGATACTTACTTATTGTAAGCAATCCTTATAACTTTTCTTTGAATAAGGACTACAAGGTTTATGTCTATCAATACGTAAGAGAAGATGTCATAGATTTATATGGTTTTATTAGTGAGGATGAAAAGGATTTATTCCTAAAACTAATCTCTGTAAGTGGAATTGGTCCTAAAAGTGCTCTATCTATTCTAGCAACTGGAACAGTTTCTGAAATTGTAAAAGCTATTGAAGCAAGAAATGATGCATATTTAAGAAAATTCCCTGGAATTGGTGCTAAGGCAAGTCAACAGATTATTTTAGATTTACAAGGTAAGCTCAATTTAGGGGAAGAACTTGTTATTAAGAATACAAAGCTAGAGGATGTTGAACAGGCATTACTCGCTTTAGGATATAATAAAAAAGAAATTGCTAAGGTCTTACCAAAGCTAGATCAAACTCTTGATGAGGGAGCATTAGTGAAGCAGGCCTTAAAGGCACTAGTAAAGTAGGTGTAAAAAGTGGAAGAAGAAAGAATTGTTAGTCCAGAGGTAGTTGAGGAAGAAGATACTCTATCCTTACGTCCTCAAAGCTTAAGTGAATACATTGGACAAGCTTCTGCCAAGGAAATGCTTGATGTCTACATTCAAGCAGCCTTAAAACGAAATGAATCCTTAGATCATGTGCTTTTATATGGACCTCCAGGCTTAGGTAAAACAACACTTGCACAAATTATAGCCAATGAGCTTGGAACAAGCCTAAAGGTCATTTCAGGCCCATCTATTGAACGAAGTGGTGATTTGGCAGCAGTCTTATCCACTCTAAACGAGGGAGATGTTTTATTTATTGATGAGATTCATCGTTTGCCTCGTTATGTAGAAGAAGTTTTATATAGTGCAATGGAAGATTATGTCCTAGATATTATGGTAGGAAAAGATAGTAACACAAAAAGTATCCGGGTGGATTTACCTCCCTTTACTTTAGTTGGTGCTACTACTCGATTTGGAGATTTATCTGCACCTTTACGTGATCGTTTTGGTGTTGTATTAAGATTAGAATATTACACCTTAGAAGAGCTTAAGATGATTGTAAGCAGAACCGCTAGTGTCTATGGAACAGAAATTGATGCTGAGGCATTAGAAGAGCTTGCAAGTAGAAGCAGAGGTACCCCTCGTATTGCGAATCGCTTATTTAGACGTGTTCGTGATTTTGCAGATGTAAAGAATGAAGGTAGAATTACCCTTAAGATTTGCACAGAAGCTCTGTCTAAGCTTGGAATAGATAAGAATGGTCTAGATTATACGGATCATAGATATTTAAAAGCCATTATTTATACCTTTAAGGGCGGACCAGTAGGAGTGGAATCCATTGCAGCAACCATCTCTGAAGAGGTATCTACAATAGAGGATGTCTATGAACCTTATCTTTTACAAGAAGGCTATATCAAGCGCTCTAGTCGTGGAAGAGTAGCTACAGAAAAAGCATATGAAGAGCTTGGTATACCATATTTAAAGGGGTTGTTTTCATGATAAAGACGAGTGATTATGATTATTACCTACCAGAGGAATTGATTGCTCAGACGCCTCTTGTAAACCGAAGTGAATCTAGACTTATGGTATTAAACCGGAAAAATCAAACCATTGAACATAAGATTTTTTCAGATATCGTTGATTTATTTAACGAAAATGACGTTTTAGTCTTTAATGATACAAAGGTAATCCCTGCAAGAATTATCGGGATAAAGGAAGAAACTCAAGCAGTCATAGAACTCTTACTTTTAAAGGATTTAGGGAATAACTGCTGGGAAACTCTAGCTAAGCCCCAAAGAAGAGTTAAAATAGGCTCAATCATCTCTTTTGGAAATGGAGAACTTAAAGCCAAATGTATTGCAAAAGAGGATATGGGCATCTGCAAATTTGAACTTATCTATGACGGAATTTTAGTAGAGATATTGGATCGTTTAGGTTCTATGCCTTTACCTCCTTATATTCATGAAAAGCTTGAAGATCCTAATAGATATCAAACTGTTTATGCAAAACATCCTGGCTCTGCTGCAGCACCGACTGCTGGCTTGCATTTCACAAATGAAATTCTAGAAAAGCTTAAGGCTAAAGGAGTAGAACTCATCTTTATTACACTTCATGTTGGCCTTGGCACATTTAGACCTGTAGAGGAAGATGATTTAACAAATCATGTAATGCATGAGGAATACTACGAGATTTCTAAAGAAGCTGCAGAGGCTTTAAATAAAGCAAAAGCTTCTCATAAAAGAATCATTGCCGTGGGAACAACTTCAACAAGAACTTTGGAATCCGCTTATGATAATGGGTTCAAGCCTGTTTGTTCTTCCACAAAAATATTTATTTACCCAGGATACAAATTTAAAGCAATTGATGCCCAAATTACAAATTTTCATTTACCAAAATCTACGCTTATCATGCTAGTAAGTGCACTTGCAGGAAGAGAATTTATCTTAAAGGCGTATAATGAGGCAGTAAAAGAAAAATATCGTTTCTTTTCCTTTGGAGATGCGATGTTCATAGAATAGAAAGAAGGTTTTTATATGAAATATCAAGAATTACTATCTAATACAAATCCACATGTTTTACTTGAGGTTAAAAATTTTGGAACAATTAAGCTAGAATTATTTCCTAGTGTTGCTCCTATCACAGTAAAGAATTTTCTTAAATTAGTAGAATCTGGCTTTTATAACGGATTAACCTTCCATAGAATTATTGAAGGCTTCATGATTCAAGGAGGAGATCCACTTGGCAATGGAACAGGTGGTTCTAAAGAAAAAATTAAGGGTGAATTTGCTAAAAATGGCATAGAGAATCCTTTACTTCACACTCGTGGTGTCATTTCTATGGCAAGAAGTATGTTTCCTGACTCAGCTAGTTCACAGTTCTTTATTATGCATAAGGATGCTCCACATCTAGATGGATCCTATGCAGCATTTGGTGCAGTAATAGAAGGAATTGAGGTCGTAGATAAAATTGCATCTGTAGATGTCAATTATAATGATATGCCTAAAGTCCCTGTTGTGATTGAGAAAGCTGAAGTGATTTAAGATGCCTGCAGTATGGTATGAATTAAAACACACCTGTAAACAAACAGGTGCTCGATATGGAATTTTACATACCCCTCATGGTGATTTTGAAACACCTATTTTTATGCCTGTTGGAACAAAAGCTAATGTAAAAACTCTAATTCCAAGTGAGGTAGAAGAGGTTAGTGATGGTTTAATCCTAGCTAATACCTATCATCTGTGGCTCCAGCCAGGAGATGAGCTCATTGCAAAGGCTGGCGGAGTCAGAGGCTTTATGAAATGGGATCATGCGCTTCTTACTGATAGTGGGGGATTTCAAGTGTTTTCCTTATCTAAAATCCGCAAAATCACAGAAGAGGGTGTAGAATTTAGACATCATAAATCAGGAGAAAAGCTATTCTTATCTCCTGAAAAGTCTATCGCGATTCAAAATAACTTAGGCGCTGATATCATTATGAGTTTTGATGAATGTCCTCCTTTTCATGCAAGTGAGGCCTATTTAAAGGATTCTATTGACAGAACTATCCGCTGGGCAAAACGTGGCAAGGAAGCACATAAAAACCCTGAAACACAAGCCTTGTTTGGCATAGTTCAGGGTGCTGGAAATAAAGATTTGAGAAAATATTGTTTGGAAGAGCTTAAAAAAATTGATTTTCCTGGATACTCTATCGGCGGTTTATCTGTAGGGGAATCCAAAGAAGAAATGTATGAGATGCTTGAATACCTAAAGACAATTATGCCAGAGGATAAGCCTAGATATTTAATGGGCGTAGGTTCTCCTGATGATTTAATTATTGGCTCTATGAATGGTATTGATATGTTTGACTGTGTATTACCCTCTAGGAATGCAAGACACGGAACTGCCTTTACCTCTTATGGTAAGGTCCAGGTAAAGAATCAAAATTTAAAAGAAGACTTTACCCCACTTGATCCAGAATGTAATTGTTATTGCTGTAAAACATTTACTAAAAGCTATTTAAATCATCTGATTAAATCTGATGAAATTTTAGGTATGCGTTTATTAACTGTGCATAATTTAGCCTTCTTAAAAAAATTAATGGCTCAAATCAGGAAAGCCATTAAAGAAGATCGCTTATTAGATTTTAAAAATGAATTCTTTAAGAAATTCGGCTATAAATAAGCTTAAGCCTGTGGAGTAACAGAGGAAGTACATAACTCTACTGTGATTGGTTCAAAGCACTGAATTCCCTTAACAGCATCTAAATCAAGAATCATTGTTCTAAGAGTTGCAGTTAAAGTTCCACCATCCTCAGTTAATAATCTAAGAGTAACGAATCTTCCACAGCGAATTGATTCAATTCTAAAGAAGGATGTTGTCGTTCCTGTTACATCGGTTAAACCAGTAAATAAGGTTCCACATTCACTGTATAAGGCTACAGGAATTGTATTATTTGCAGGATTGAATAAAGATGTGTCACAGCTGATACAACGGTTTTCTCCTACAGTAATAACTTCCTTTTGTAGCTTATCAATTCTGGCTACTGTTTCTCTAATGTAGTTACAATCTAGGCAGTCATTTACAGTTTCAATTGGCATTATGAATTCACCTCCTATCATAAAGTATGATACTAGGAGAAAAATTGCTTAGACAAACGCCAATATTCTTAAGAAAAAAGATTGTTTCACTCAAAAAAAAGATTTATAATAAAACAAAGGAGTTGTATAGTATGTATATTTTAGCAACAGCATTACCAATCATCATTTCCATTTGTGTGGTTTGTGTAGCCCTTATGGCTTTCATTATAGTTATTTTATTAAAGAAAAAACAACCAAAAATCAAAGTGAATGAGGAATTTATAGAGCATTTGGTAGAGGCATTAGGAAAAAGAAATAATATCATTGATGTAAAAACAATCAATGGTAGAGTGCACTTTGAAGTTGAAGATTTAGAAAAAGTAGATCTAGAGGAATTAAAAAAACAATCTACTGCAGGTGTTTTTATTACCAATCAAACAATCAAAATGCTATTTAGCTATGATAGTGAAGCGATTTGCTCATCTGTTTTAGCTTTACCAAAGAGCGAATAATATGCAAAAGAAGAACTTTAGAATCATCCTTGACCAAGGATTATGTGTGAAGCCTGCCACAGAACTCGTTCATCTTGTTATGAAATTTCATTCTGAGATTTCTCTTAAGGCATTTCAAAAACAAATTGATTTTAAATCTCTTATGGGAATACTTTCCTTAGGGATTTGTGGTGGAACAGAAATTGAGGTTACTGCAGAAGGGCAAGATGAGAAAGAAGCCATAACTGCCATAACCCAAAAACTTATAGAATTAAATTTAGCAATTGAACTTTAAAAGGATTGTTTCAATCCTTTTTCACGTTTCAAGGAAAGGAAAAACTATGGAATTTCATGTAGATCAATATGTAGAAGAGGGATTGTTGTTATTATCTAAACTCATCTCTTATAAGACTGTTTTAGAGGAGTATAATCCAAAGTCAGATGCTCCTTTTGGAGAAGAGAATAAGCATGCCTTAAAATTTATATTAGAATATGCTAAAAAGGATGGTTTTGATACTTTAAATGATAAAAACTATGCTGGACATATTGAATTTGGAAAAGGGAAGGAAATCTTAGGTATCCTGGCCCATTTAGATGTCGTACCAGTAGATGGACAAACCTGGAAAACAAATCCATTTGTTTTAAATATTTCTGATGGAAAACTTTTTGGAAGAGGTGCAATGGATGATAAAGGACCATTGGTTGCCTCCTATTTAGCAATGAAGCTTTTAAAGGATCAAGGCTTTACTCCAAAGAAAAAGGTTCGTTTGATTATGGGCTGTGATGAAGAATCAGGCTCTAGATGCCTAGCTCATTATTTCAAGAAGAATCCTGTTCCTGATTTAGGCTTTTCTCCTGATGCAGATTTTCCTTTAATTTATGGAGAAAAAGCCCATATGACCTACAATTTTGAAGGAAAATTAGATGATACTGAAATCATAACAGAGTTCACTTGTGGGACAAGATATAATGTCGTTCCAGCTCTTGCTTCTATGAAGCTTTCTAAGAACTTAAAGAAGGAATACCTTGATTTTTTAGAAAAGAATCACTATGAGGGTAAAGTAGAAAAGGATACATACTATGCTTATGGGAAAGGCTCTCATGCAATGGTGCCACAAAATGGATTAAATGCAAGCTTTATTTTATTTGAATTTTTAAATGAGGTTGCCCCTTCAACCTTATCAGAGTTTTTCGTAAAGTATTTGACCTTTGATCCATTTGGAAAAAAGCTTGGTTATGATTTATATGATGAAGAGATGAAGGAACTAACTAGTAATGTAGGATTAGTCCATATTAAGGATGGTTCTATTTTAATTGGCATAGATTCTCGTGTTCCTAGAAAAGAACATGAAGATGTAATGAGAGAACAAATTAAGGAAGCAGCTAAAACTGCAAACTTAAAGGCTAATGTTTTAGGCTTTGGTGGATTTCATTATGTAGATCCAAATAGCTTTTTAGTAACAACCTTAATGAGTGTTTATAAAGAGGTGACAGGAGATACTACTGCAGAGCCTATGACCATCGGTGGTGGTACTTATGCTAAGTTTATTGAAAATGGAGTTGCCTATGGACCATTAATGCCAGGAAGAGAGGATGTATGTCATATTGCTGATGAATATATGCTATTAGAGGATTTCAAAAATGCCATTCTAATTTATGCAAAGGCAATTTATGAACTTACAAAATAAGTATGCGGTTAAGAAAAGTTAAAAATGCTTATGAGCGTTTAAAAGAAAATAAAA
>JAIDMV010000360.1 GCA_029050385.1 Anaeroplasmataceae bacterium
ACTAAAACAGTAGAAATTACTCCTATTGCAGCTCCACAAGTAATGATCTATGCAGTGTATGGCGCTGGTGGAAATACAGGAGCTTCTTATAAGAATGACTTCATTATTCTTTACAATGCGTCTAGTGAGGATATTGATTTAACGAATTGGACATTGCAATATGCAGGTGCCAATACAGCTACTGCAATAGGTAAAAGCAATATCGCTACTTTAAATGGCGTGATTAAAGGTTATGGTTTTTATACAGTTGTTGCAGCAGCAGGAAATAGTGAAACTAATGAATTACCTTTCCTTGAGACTGCTGATAGTAGTAATTCATTAGCTTTAGGTGCATCAAATTTCCAACTATATTTATCTACAACCTCAACACAAATTATACCAGCTTCTTATAATCAATCTAGCTATGTGGATATGATTGGTGCAGGTACATCTGCTTATTCTGAAACAGCTGCAGCTGCAGCTCCTAGTGCAACTACATATGTTAGAAGAAATGCATTACAAGATACAAATGATAACTCAGTTGACTTTGAAGTGGTTAACTTTAATGGTACAACAGATTTTGATTTCTTAGGACAGGGACATAGAGCATATAATTATGCAAAAGCAGTTTTAGATAGTCAAAATCTTAATTTCAATAATCTACCTGATTCATTCACATTACCAATGTCATTTGATGGAACGGCAATTACTTGGATAACAGAAAATGCTGATAATTTAAGTATTGCTGCTGATGGAACTGTCACAGTTAATAAAAGCACAGAATGTGATGGTACGCTTTTTGGTACTATTGCAGGATATCCATTAGGATTTGAATTCAATGTGTTTATTTCTAATAAAACAAGATTAGATGCGCCTCAAGTTACATTAGAGCATTTCACATTAACTTGGACTTCAGTTGCTAATGCAGCTTCATATGACATCTATATTGATGGTGTTCTATATACTAACACTACAGCCTTAACATATGATTTATATGATAGCAATTTTGCTAGCAACTTTGCAAATATAAAGAGTTATTCTATTACAGTAGTAGCAAAACCTGTAGATGGTTCAGCTGAATTTGTTGATAGTGCAGCTAGTTCAGCAGTAGCATTGAATTTTGCAGACACAAGCAACTTATCAAATCTTGATATAAGCAAAGTATATACTTTTGCAGTAAGTGTTACTGAAAAGGGGGTATGGTCAACTTATAACAATGTAAATTTCTTTGTTGTTGACTCTCAAACTTCTCAAGGATTCTTAGTATATAGATATACAGATAGCGATATCTTTAATTCTTTAGTTTATGGTTCAAAGATTTTCATTAGTGGAAAGTTAGCATATTCAAGTAATATGCCTCAACTTACATCCTTTGTAGGATTGACAGTAACAGGTCAAGTAGATCCTATAACTAAAATTAATAGTTCAGTTGAACTAACATCTGCACATGCTGGTCATACAATTGAATTAACAGGAGCAGTTGTTGAATCTGTATCAAATGCAACAAATGTTGTAGTAAAAGTGGGAGAAAACTCATTTAATCTATATGCAAATGTTTCTTATGTATCTGATTTA
This sequence comes from Anaeroplasmataceae bacterium, assembly GCA_029050385.1. GTDB lineage: Bacteria > Bacillota_I > Bacilli_A > Acholeplasmatales > Anaeroplasmataceae > Pelethenecus. The sequence continues at coordinate 1,555 of JAIDMV010000360.1, forward strand.
ACTGCATTTGGAGAATTATTACCAGGATATACCCTTAACTTTACAGGAGCAGTTGGTATTTATCAAGAGAATGTACAAGTATATGTTACTTCTTATGAGATAACAGGAGAAAATGTTTCAGATGGTTATAAATTAGAAGTTTCTTTATCAGAAGCAGAAGATAATTTAAATGCGGCCTATACTTCTGGAACAGTTGTATCCAATTTATTAGTTGCTGGTACAACCTATACGGATGTTGTAATAAGTTATGTTGTAACTGATGGCTCTGATAAAGCAAGTATAAGTGTTGACAACACTACTTTAACCTTTGGGACTGTTGAAGAGGCAACGCCTATTAAAATTCAAATTACTGCAACCTTAGGAGCAACATCTAAGAATTCAGAGAAGAATATAACATTAAACAAAGCAGGAAATGAAACTAATACTATTACACTATCTTCCACTAATACTGGTAATGCAGTTAATATGACGGCAGGTGTTTCTTCTGATAATAATGCTCATGTTGGAGATACAGATGGTTTATTTGATATAGCATCTGCAAAGAATAAGGCTTCTAATGAAGTAGGCGTTAATAAGGATGGTACTCTTCGTTTATATTATGCATCTAGCCAAAATGGTACAACACTTACTATTACAGGTAAAACAGTAACCATAACAAAGGTAAAGATAACCTATAAAGCATCCGTAGCCGCAGGCTGCTCTGTGAAGATTAATAATGGGGATGCAATAACTATAACTAATGCCTATTCTACAAATGAAATAGATATTACTGACAATACGTTTAGCATCCAAAATGTTAATTCTGCTAGTGCTCAAGTCTATATTCAGAGTATTGAAATTACATATCAAGTAAACTAATTAATGCTAAATAGGGTGGATTCGTCCATCCTATTATCACCTTAGAAATAGGAGGTAGAAGATAATGAAAAAAATAAAATATATCTTTTATATAATTCCTTTTGTTTTGATTTTCTTATTTGTAGGATGTAAAACAGAAGAATTAAAGGTTTCTTCTAAAATTACAAGTGTAACTTGTACAGAAGACTCTATTGAGTTTTATGAAACAACAACGAGTAATTTAGAAATCACTGCCAAAGCTGTATTAGAGTGTAGTGGATCTGTGATAGAAGAAATCGGTAATATTACAGTTAATCAAACAACAAAGTATAGTTTTTCAGGTCTAACTGCTGATACAGAGTATCAAATCAATATTTACTACAAATATGATTCAAATTCTTATGTCAAACTTACTACAGAAACCGTGAAGACGAAAGAGCCTTCCACAGTTGATATTGCAATTACTTGTGAGGATGCATCTTTTGTTTACGATGGAAAACCAAAAACTCTTTCTGCAAGTATAGATGGTGGGTATAATTTAGAGTATACTTATTATCTAAATGGGAATAAAGTTGACTCAGCTATAAATGTAGGAGAATATAAGGTTGTCATTAGTTTTGTTGGAAATGAAAGCTATAATCCTACAACTATAGAACGTAAATTAACGATTACACCTTGTAAGGTGGATATTCCTCTAGAAGTATTTAGTGTGGATTACAACGAAGAATATATTATTTCTCTTGATATAGACGTAGATTATAAAGTGACATATTATCAAAATGATCAAGAGCTTTCAGAAAAACCAACATTACCTGGAACATATTCAGTTATGATTCAAGTGACAGATCCTAACTATAGCGGAAGTAAAATGGTTGAATTTACTATAAATAAATTAGAATACTCATTAGATTACGATGATATTTTTGTATTGGTTGGTACACCAGTAACTTTTGAAGTGGATGAGTTTGTAAAAGTAGAGTATTTCTTGAATAATGTAAAGGTAAATGAAATCTCTGAAATTGGAGAATATGAAGTTAAGTTCTCTTTTGAAAATCATCCGATTTATAAGGATTTTACCCACAAGATTCGAGTAATCGTTGACAATAAGTACAGGATATCTATAGATGCAAATGATGTTGTTGTCGAAACTGGGTTAGATTATACCCCTACTTATACTACAAATTATGGTGTAGAACTGGATGTAACTTATTATCTTGATGATATAGAAATAGAAAAGCCTGTTCAAGTTGGTATTTATAAAATCAAACTTTCTTATACAGAAGATGAAACATATCATTCTGTTGAAAAAATGATAGATTTATATATCTATCCCGAAGAACAAGAAATCATAGATTTGACCAATGGAGTATATCACATTACAGGTATAGTTGCAGGAAAAGATAGTACCTATAGTTATGTTGTAAATGGTGAAGATGTATTATTTGTTTTAGATCCAACATTAGAAGCAAATGTTAAATATGATTTAGTAGGTATTTTTGATAATACAGGTACTATAACTTGTGCCTCTGTATTAAAGAAAACTAAATTAGAAGTAAATGAAGTTCAAGCTAAGGAAGTTTCTTTAATAGATTTTGAATCTCATTTAGATTCATACTTATATAAATATATTTCTTTAAAGGGAATGGTTATTTTAAAGGAAGGTAAGTATGCGTTAGCTTTAGAGGACAATTATTCTATTTTAGTAGATAATAGTTTTAAATCAGTATATGAAAGTCAAACAGCTGTTTCTGTAAATATGATATTCTATGGAGATACTCATGTTATAACAGATTTTAGTTCAGCAGATTTATCTGATAAAGAAAAGGTGTATGCGCAAGCTTTAGTTTATACCTTTGAAAATATTAAAGATACTTTAGTTATGGAGACAACTGCTCCATTTGTAACATCTATCTCTTATGTTTCATCTTCAAATCCAAGTGTTATTGATGTTACGACTAAAAAAGTAACTCCTTCAAAATCAAGTGATGTGTCAGTAGATTTAACAGTTCGTTTTACTATTGGTACTACATATTGTGAAAAAATAGTTGCAGTAAAGGTTTTAAAGGAAGCAGTTGAAGAACTTAAAATCTATAGTATTGAAATGCATCAACAATATGGAGACTCCACATTAATTACCTATGGAGATTATGACATCTTAATTGATGCTGGAGATCAAAAGGATGGTCCTTATGTAAATCAATTCTTAAAGGAACATATTTCTAGTGATAATCATTTGGATATGATTATTGTTACACACTGTCATTCAGACCATATGGGTGGTCTTGCTAAAATCAGTTCTTCAGATCGTTTTGCAAAGGCCTTAGATGGTATTGACACAATAGGTACCATTATTGATTATGGACATGACAGAAGTACTAATGCTTTGCATAATAACTGGGTTTCTTTGAGACAAACTTATATTAATAAGGGTGCAGAGTATTATCCCGTTTATGATGCTGCAATGAATATAAATGGTGCTAGTTCACATCATCAAATAGATAGTAAACTTAGTCTTGATTTCCTTGATACGCAAACCTATTTATTACCTGGTCAAGAAGTAGCAGATACTAAAAAAATAAACTACTATTCAGTTGCAACGTTATTAACCTATGAAAACTTCAAATTTTTCTTTGCAGGAGATTTAGAAGATGAAGGGGAATATAACTTATATAATAATAGATATAATACACCATTAAAAGATATTACAAATGATAATGTAGTCTTATATAAGGCTGCTCATCATGGTACTGACCCAGGTAGTAATAATGGTGGCAAGAATGGTGGAAATCAATTACCTTTCTTACAAGCTTTAAAGCCAGATTATTTCTTTGTCTCAGCGGCAATGTGTTCAGGAGATTACCCATATCCTTCTGGTACATCTTCAGATAACAAGATAAAGTTTATTGGTGGTCAGCCACATCCATATATTAAGTGTTTAGTTAATTTCTTAAAATTCAATGACAATGTTTATTATAATGGAACAAATGGTACTTTAGAGTTCATTACTGATGGAGAAATAATAAAGAGTATCCATGGTTATGGGGCTACAACAAATTATTTACTTGAAGCAAATGGTAGTCCTATTGATTATGCTTCCCAAGCAGATTTAAAATTAATAGATACTCTTTGGTACAAGAAAAATAGAAAAGAAGCAGTAGATAAACTTTTATAAAATCTGATAAAAAGTATTCATTAAAAGATTTTATGTCCTTTATCTTGACTTAAGTATATATTTTGATATAATTAGATTGGTCATCGGAGGACTTGTAATCGAAATTACAATGGTTGGATAAGATGCTAGGTGCGCCTAGAATTTTATTCAACCTTTTTCTTTTCTATAGGAGGTTTTTTATGTCTATTACAGAAGATAAGCCTATAAAATTATTTTCTAAATATTTACTAGCTTCCTTTGGAAGTGCCATAGTCATGAGTATTTATTCTTTAGTAGATGCTTTATGTGTTGGTCAGTATGAAGGAGAGGTTGGTGGAGCTGCACTTGCAGTAGTAATGCCACTTTGGACAATAATCTTTAGTTTTGGATTGCTCTTTGGTATTGGTGGAGCAACACTTATGGTGGAGCGAAGAGGAAGAAATGAGATAGAGGAAGGAAATGTATTTTATACAGTTGCATTTATAGGGGCAGCTTTTATCACAATCATATTATGGATATTAATCAATTGTTTTGAAAATCCTTTATTAAGATTTTTTGGAGCTAGTGATGATACTGTCTTTTCTTATGCTAAAAAGTATACCTTTTGGATGAAAATATCTTTGCCAGTATTTCTTTTAGGTCAATTTTTCACATGCTTTTTGAGAAATGATCATGCTCCTATGCGAGCAACCTTAGCAGTAATTTGTGGTGGTATTACAAATATCATTCTAGATGTTAGCTTAGTCTTTGGTTGCAAGATGGGAATTCGTGGTGCAGGACTTGCTACTATGATTGGTCAGTTCGTTAGCT
>JAIDMV010000361.1 GCA_029050385.1 Anaeroplasmataceae bacterium
ACCTACAATTAGAATAACTTCGATATTTGTTAACTTTTTTTTCATTTCATCAACCTTTTTTTAATAAATCTATGATATAATACAATATATGTGTTGGAGGTTTTGAATTATGAATTTAAAGAATTATGTTGCAACAATAAATGATTATCCAAAGGAAGGTATTATATTTAGAGATATCACACCTTTAATGGGAGATGGAGAAGCGTATCGCTATTCTGTCGACCAGATTACAAAGTTTGCAAAAGAAAAGGAAGCAACGATGATTGTAGGACCAGAGGCTCGTGGGTTTATTTTTGGTTGTCCTGTGGCTACAAATTTAGGGATAGGATTTGCCCCTATCAGAAAGCCTGGTAAACTTCCTAGAAAAACTTTAGATGAAAAATATGATTTAGAATATGGCTCTAATACTTTATGTATACACGAGGATGCTCTTAAAAAGGGAGACCGTGTTGTCATTATCGATGACCTACTTGCAACAGGTGGCACTGTAAAAGCTACGATTAATTTATGTGAGCGTTTGGGTGCTACAGTTGTAGGGATTGCATGTCTAATTGAGCTTGTAGAGTTAAAGGGTCGTGACCTATTAAAGGGATATGATGTTTTATCTTTAATGGAATATGAAGGAGAATAATTTTTAAGTATTTAAGGAGGTGAGCCTGATGCAGGTAAACTATGAAGATTTATACGCAATTACAAGTCAATATATTCATAAAGAAGAATCGCAGGTCTTAATGAAAAAGGCGTATGATTTAGCAAGTAGTCTTCATGAAGGACAATTTCGTCAATCTGGAGAAGCCTACATCATTCACCCATTAAATGTAGCAATTATTTTAGCACAACTTCATGCAGGGCCTGCAACGATTTGTGCAGGATTACTACATGATACTGTTGAAGATACCCAAGAAACAGAAGAGGATTTGGCATCAGCTTTTGGTGAGGATATTGCTTCTATTGTTGCAGGCGTTACAAAGATTTCTCAAATGAAATTTGCCACTTTGGAACAAAAACAAGTTGAGAATCACCAGCATATGCTTCTTGCTATGGCAAAGGATATTCGTGTCATTATTGTTAAGCTTGCTGACCGCTTGCATAATATAAGAACGCTTGGTGCATGCCCGGAAGAAAAACAAAAGCGTGTTGCAAGAGAGACCTTAGAAATCTATGCCCCTTTAGCACATAAACTAGGTATGTTCCAAATCAAGGCAGAGCTAGAGGATACCGCTCTAAAGTATGTTGAGCCTGTAGTTTATGCCAAAATCGTCAATCAAATTAAAACGAACACCTCTGTTCGTTTAAATAGTATTGATCACACAATCGATGAGATCAAAGGCTTTTTAGCACCACATCAAATTCCGCAGTTTGAAATTAAGGGTAGAATTAAAAACACCTTTAGTATTTATAAAAAAATGATAAATCAAAATAAGGCATTTGAGGATATTTATGATATATTAGCCATTCGTATTATTGTGAATACGATTGGAGAATGCTATCAGGTATTAGGAATTATTCATGCACATTATACACCAGTGCCTAAGAGATTTAAGGATTATATTGCTGTACCTAAGCCAAATATGTATCAATCCTTACATACGACTGTAATTAGTAGTGATGGCTTAATTTTTGAGGTTCAAATCAGAACTGTTGAAATGGATAGGGTTGCAGAACTTGGTATCGCAGCTCACTGGGCATATAAGGAAAATGTGGAATACTCAAGAGAAAAAGAACAATTTGAGATTGCTTCTAAATTGAAATGGTATGCAGAGCTTTTAGAGTATTCAGAAGAAGATAAAAATAGTGAAGCAAAAGATTTTGTAGAGACGATAAAGGAAGATATTTTAACAACCAATGTTTATGTTTATACTCCTACAGGAGAGGTTATTGCTTTACCTAAAGGAGCTACACCACTAGACTTTGCCTATAGAATTCATACAAATATAGGAAATAAAACAGTGGGAGCTTTAGTGAATCAAAAGATTGTACCTCTAGATTATGAGCTTCAAAATGGCGATATCATTTCTATTAAAACAAGTAAAAGCTCATTTGGTCCATCAGAAAACTGGTTAAAGATTGCTAAAACTTCCAATGCTAGACACAAGATTAAAGGATTTTTAAATAAACAAAATAGAGATGTTTTGGTTGCAAATGGCAAAGCCAGTCTTGAAGAGGAGTTCCGGATTTCTAAGATGACCTGTGAGCTTGATGATGCAACAGTTGATTCTCAGTTTGGAAAGAATAATATACATTCTTTAGAGGATTTATATTATGAAATTGGTAAAGGGAATCTTTCTGTTAAAACAGTTATCAACCGATTAGGGGAGAAACAAAGCTATGAGGTGAACTTAGCTAAACAAATGGAGCGTTCTCAAAAAATATTAACTACCAATTCAGAAACAGGTGTAGTTGTTGAGGGATTAAGTAATCCACAACTTAAGCTGGGTAGCTGTTGTAATCCAATTCCTGGTGATCCTATTATGGGATATGTTACTAAGGGCTATGGGATTGTTATTCACCATACGAACTGTAAGAATGCTTCCACCTTTGCAAAGGAGCGTTTGATTCCCCTTTCTTGGGCGACGAATCCCAATCGTAAGTATCCAGTTTGTATTAAGATTACAGCTACCACTCATAATAACTTGTTAGTAGATATTATGAATGTAGTTTCTGCAAATGGGTTATCTATTTTATCTATCAATGCAAACAATAATCAGAATTTACAAACAATTGTTAAACTTAAGGTGTTAACTTATAGCTTGCTTGATTTAGAGAAAATGATTGTGAATATGAAAAAAATTAAATTTATTGACAATATAGAAAGAGATAATTTATGAGAGTAATTGTACAGCGTTCTAAAAATGCAAAATGCTATGTAGATGATTCTATCACAGGACAGATTGATATGGGCTATATGCTTCTTGTTGGTTTTACTCACACAGATACATTGAAGGAAATAGAGCATTTGGCTAAGAAAATTATAGGCTTAAGAATTTTTGAAGATGAAGAGGGTAAACTAAATAAGAGCATTTTAGACGTTAATGGATCTATTTTAGCAATATCCCAGTTTACATTATATGCTGACGCAAGAAAAGGCAATCGTCCAAGTTTTACAGAGGCTATGTCTTATCAACAAGCAAACGAATTGTTTTTGTGTTTTGTTGATGAACTTAAGAAGTATAATGTAGAAGTGGCTACAGGTGTTTTTGGCGCTGATATGCAGATAGAGTTTACTAATGTTGGTCCCACAACTATTATTTTAGACAGTAGGGATCTTATTTAGGGAGGTTTACATGAAACCATTTATATTTGATGATGAAGAATATCAGGATTTGAATTCTTTAGGTTTAGCTTTTGTGAATAAATTTGATTTAGCTTTACAAGCGATAAAAGAAAAAGCATTTGTGAAGTTTTTTAAGAGCTTTAAAACCTATAAAAAGCAAATTCAATCTATCTTATACCAAAGCCGATATTTACAAAATGCTTTAAGTATGATCATTTATCTTGTCACGGATGACCATATATTTTATGTTGGACATCGAAGATATTTAACAACTTCTAGTATATTAAATGATATTAAAAAGAATTCAGCCTTTAAATATTTTGCAGAAGATCATGGATTTTCAAATACTATTTTGCCTACCTTAGAGGATGAAAAGTTAAAAACTGATTTAAAGGCATTTGAAGAGAATTTTTTTGATGATTTTTCTTTGGATTATTTAGAAGGATATGTGAATAAAGATTCAATTGAATCTATTGCTTCACGTATTAGTAGTATTCCATCAGCTAAGGATCCCTTCAAAGAAGCATTGCATATTTTTCAGTCTAGAAAGATACAGTTGGCTTTAGCTTACAGATATTCTTTAGGCCAGGTTTTGGAATTACGTAAAAAGAATTGTCCAGTTTTTGAAGGATTCTCTATAGTCAAAGGAGAATTTGATTTACCTCTTTCTATCTTGGAACATGCTTTTTATCCATCTATTCTAAATACTTTTAAAAGCTTTAAGTTTAAAGGCTTGGAAGGAAAGAATTATCGTAAGAAAATTAAAAGAAGTAAAAAAGCTTTCAAAAAATATAATAAGCTTTCTGATGCAGCAAAATTATCCTATCAGGAAAAACTTCACACATTGTATCTGGAATGGGTGGATTTATATAAACTAGAAAAAGTTATGATTAAGGATTCCGAGTTAGAACCAACAATTCCATATTGTAATACATATGTGAGTTCAAAGCTGTTAGAGGAATCTATGCTAGTACGGGATTCTATTGAAAAGAGTTATACGCCTGTATTGCAGGTAGAATACGATTTACGTAAACTAGAAAAATCATTAAAAAACCATTGGTATTTTTCTTTCTGGAGTATTCTTTTTGGAGTATTTGTGACGATTGAATATTTATTCTTTGGTATGATTCCTGTATTACAAGAATTAGTGGTGAAAGGATTAACTCAGATTTTAGATAAGAAAAGAGAAGAATTAGAGGCTTTTTCTCCTATGATGCATATTTACTTTTTTGTAGGAATTGGAGTAGTTCTTTTTGTGGCAATCTTTATATTCGTATTAAGAAGCTTAGCAAAAAAGAAATATAATGGCTTGTGTAGATTAGCCTACTATCGAAAGAATGAAGCCATTTTGGTCGAAAAGGAACAAAAGGATTTCGAAAAGTTAAAATTAAATGAAGCACGATATGCTAAAAAGATAGACCGATTTTATCGTTTTTATGGTGGTGTAGGTATGGCTGGACTATCCTTTGGGGTTACACTTGCAACTCTAGGATTAATTTATACTTGTGGCTTTGTTATAATGGCTACCTTAGCTGAATCTGTTTTAAATGTAGTAAAGACGCAACTTTATTTCTTATTCATAGGACCTGTAGTCTGCTTACTATTAGGCTTTTTAAGACATAAGAAAACATCTTGGTCTGTTATCTTAACTTATATTTTAAGTGTTGCAATAACTGTGGGGATTGTATTTTTAGTAAAAGCATAGGATGGGTAAAGTAGTATGAAGTTATTTATGCAAAGTCTTGGTTGTGCAAAAAACCAAGTAGATAGTGAAATGCTATTAGGCGTATTAAAGGAAAATATAACGCTTGTTGCTGAACCGACAGAGGCTGAGCTTATTCTATTAAATACATGTGCTTTTATTGAACCTGCAAGGAAAGAAGCTATTGATACGATATTTAATCTGGTTGATGTGAAAAAAGAGACGAAAGCTAAGCTTGTCGTTTGTGGCTGTCTTCCCCAACGATATAAAACAGAAATTGTAAAGCTTATTCCTGAAGTGGATCGTTTTATTACAATAGATGAGTATCCAAATCTTGCAAATATTATCAATCAGGTTTTAAAATCTGATTATCAGTATCAAAAGAAATATGATCCTCTCAATCGTATTTATTCTACACCAAACTATATGCGGTATGTAAAGATTGCAGAGGGGTGTATGAACCGATGTGCCTTTTGTGCAATTCCTTTAATTCGAGGAAATTTAAAAAGTAGAACGATAGAAAGTATTGTTACTGAGGTGAAAACTGCGGTTTCTGAGGGTGCCTATGAGATAAATCTAGTAGCTCAGGATACGACAAAATATGGATACGATTTATACCATAAACATGCTTTGACCGATTTGCTAAAGGAACTCATTCAAATTGAAGGAGACTTTAAAATTAGACTTCTTTATCTTTATCCTGAACTCGTGAGTGATGAACTTATTGATTTAATTAAGAATAGTCCTAAGATTATGAAGTATTTTGATATTCCGATTCAGCATAGTGAGGATAAGCTTTTAAAGGCTATGCTTAGAAGAAGTAATAAGGAAATGATTGTTACACTTTTACATAAAATAAAAAGAGAAATCCCTAATGCTACTTTAAGAACAACCTTGATGGTTGGTTTTCCTTATGAAGAGGAAGCAGATGTAGATGCGATGATTGAGTTTATTCAAGATATACGTTTTGATCATATGGGAGCATTCACATTTTCTTTAGAAGAAAATACGCCTGCTTGCAAATATCCAAATGATATCAGTGAGGAAACAAAACAGAAGCGATATGAACGTTTAATGAAAGCACAAGAAGAAATTGCTTATGAATTAAAACAAGCAAAGATTGGAAGTATAATCCAGTCTGCATTCATCATAGGTTATGATGAAGAATCCTATATGTATGTTGCAAGATCTGAGGAATTTGCCCCAGATGAAATTGACGGTTGTATTTACATAGCTGCCAAGGAAGAACTATCTCTAGGTCAAAGAATTGATGTACGTGTTTTAGATGCTGATGCTTATACCTTAACTGCAGAACAAATTTAAGGAATAAAAGCTGGCTCTATTTACACATACTAAGAAAGGAAGAGTAAAGTGAAATTAAATGTAGTATTATATCATCCTGAAATTCCTCAA
>JAIDMV010000362.1 GCA_029050385.1 Anaeroplasmataceae bacterium
CACAATGTGCACCTGCAGTTGGATTTACCAATATATATTCGATATCTAGTTCTTTATTTAAGCGAGACTTAAGCATTTCCCCTAATTTCTTAGCTAATTCTAATGCATCTGTATGACCTATGATGATAGGATGATTTTCAATATCATCTGCAAGCTCTACTACAAAGTCTACGATTTTCTTTAAACTTCCCATTCTTCCTCTTGCCTTAGTTACTGCCTCCATCACGCCTTTTTCATCCATATTGATAATAGGATGAATTCCAAAAAGGGTGCCCATAATTGCTGCTAAATTACTCACTCTTCCACTCTTACTAAAAAATTTTAAATCATCCGCGTAAAAATAAGTTGCAAAACGATCTCTTTCTACTGTAGCCCATTCTATAATCTCTTCTATGGTTTTATTTTCCTTATAAAGAACACTAATTTCTCTAAGTAAAGGATAACTACCTATCGTGATAGCCTTTGTATCAACAGTATAAACCGTTTGATTTGGATAAAGCTCCTTTAATTCCTCTATCGCAATATGCATTGCGTTAAATGTTCCACTCATTGCTTGAGAAAAATGAATATATAATATATCCTTACCCTCTGCTAAAAATGGCTCAAAATAAGCCTTATACTTTTCTGAACTTAGTCCAAAAGTTTTAGGTACAATTCCTTTTCTTAATAAATTATAGTATTCTTTATAATCATACCCCTCATCCTCACAAGGATAAAAATCTTTCCCTAAAATACTATAAGGCATACTAATCAAATGATACCCTAACTCCTTTGCCACCTCTAAAGTGACATCAGTATCTGTATCTGTAAAAAGTACAAACATAAAACTATTCCTCTCAATTCTGTCGAAATTTGACATATTTATTTTACCATTAAGTTGTTTTTTTGTCATTCTTTTTTTAAAAAAGAAAAATCCTGCCAATTATTGTCGGCAGGATGAAACCCTTATTTCTAATTCTAAAATTTTTATGATCTTTTATTTAAATGGTATACAAGTTCTTTTAATTCATTGCAAATTGTGTCTATTTTTTCATTTAAAAATTCATTGCTTAATTCATCTACTCCTAATAAATAATCTGTTGAAACATTCAAATATTCTGCCATCTTTTTTATAATATCACTATTCATTAGAGTATTTTCATTGATATAATTATCTAACGTTCTTCTTTCTATCTGTAAATCTTCAGCAATTTTTCTTCTTTCTAATCCTCGTTTGGTTATAATTTCATTTAATCTGGTTTTCATAATCTCAAACTCCATTTCCTAAGACTTTCTTATATTCTAGCATTATATTCTTATGCTTTCCTTATGTTAGAAATAAATACCTAGAAATGGAAAGAAAATGTAAAAGTCCTAAGATTTCTCCTAGGACTAAATAAGTTAAATTTCTTGAACTGCTTTAAGAATAATCTTTACAGCTTCTTCTAATGGAAGTTCTTGTTTTTCTAAAGTTTCTCTGTTTTTAAATTCAACAATTCCTTCATTGCTTCTTTTACCACAGATAATCATATAAGGGATACCCATAAGCTCCCAATCCTTAAATTTAAAGCCTGGCTTAGCATTTCTGTCATCTAAAATAACCTCTGACTTACCACATAATGCTTCATATGCCTTTAGACTTAATGCCTGTTGATCTGCATCATTGAAATTGATTGGAACAATGACTGCATGATATGGAGCTACATTTAAAGGCCATTTGATACCAAATTCATCATGGTATTGTTCTACTATAGATTGAAGTGTTCTAGAAACACCAATGCCATAACAGCCCATAACCATAGGAACATTTTTCCCTTCTTCATTGACATATACACAGTTCATAGGCTCACTATATTTGGTTTGAAGCTTAAAGATTTGTCCAACCTCTATACCGCGCTCTTGGCCCATAGGTTTTCCACAAACAGGACATAAATCTCCAGCAACATTTTTTCTTAAATCACAAACCTTACCTGTAAAATCTCTACCATAATTTACATTCTTATAATGGTAGTCTTTCTCATTTGCACCAATTACAAAATTAGATAATTCTGTAACCTCTTCATCTACATATACTTCACAAGGTAAATCCTTTGGTCCAACAAACCCATGAACACTTTTTAAACTTTCAATTTCAGCATCACTTGCAAGTTCTAAGTAGTTTTCGTTAGAGTTTAGAGCATTAACTAATTTAATTTCATTGACCTCACGGTCTCCTCTTACTACTACAGCAACCAATTTTTCATTTACATAATCATGATAGATTAATGTCTTAGCAGTTTTCTTCGCATCTACTCCTAAAAAGCTAGAGATTTCTTCAATCGTTCTTTGATTTGGAGTATGTACCTTTTCTAAAGGTAATGCATCTTCCTTAGGTTCTTTCACTAGCTTGGCTGTAGCCTTTTCTACGTCTGCTGCATAGCCACAAGCATCACAGTACACAATTTCAGATTCTCCGATATCAGATAAGGCCATAAACTGATGAGATCCATTGCCACCAATATTTCCAGTATCTGCTAAAACAACCTGATAATGAAGTCCTAAACGCGTAAAGATTCTAGAATAAGTATCATACATATTCTGATAGGAAGCATTTAATCCTTCTTCATCCTTATCAAAGGTATAAGCATCCTTCATTAAGAATTCTCTACCACGCATCAATCCAAAACGAGGACGTCTTTCATCTCTATACTTTGTTTGAATTTGATAAATGTTAAGAGGTAAATTTTTACTTGATTTTACTAAATCACGTACTAATGTTGTAAAGACCTCTTCATGAGTAGGTCCTAAACAGAATTCACGCTCATGACGGTCTGTTAGACGCATCAACTCAGGACCATACTTACTCCAACGTCCAGACTCTTCCCAAAGTTCTTTTGGCTGTAAGGCAGAGCATAAAATCTCCACAGCTCCTGAGGCATCCATTTCCTCTCTTATGATATTTTCAATTTTATGTAAAACACGTAAACCTAAAGGTAAAAACTGATATACTCCTGCAACCTGAGCCTTGATCATTCCTGCACGAAGTAATAAAATATGAGAATCAATCTTAGCTTCCTGTGGTGCTTCCTTTAGTGTTGCGATTAACATTTTACTTGCTTTCATAAATCATTACACTTCCTTTTTCATAAAACACAACAAATTATACCATACTATAACTATAAAATCTATTCATATAAAAACATTTTCTTAAAACTTTTTAACACTTTTTCTTTTCATTTTATAAAATATAGTGTAAAATAAAATAAATCAATTTACGATGGAGGAAAATCTATGGATAAAATTATTGCCAAAAATGAGCTGGGGATTTTTGCCTTGGGCGGTCTTGGTGAAGTTGGAAAAAATATGTACTGTATTGAATATTTGAACCAAATTTTCATCATAGATTCAGGAATTCTATTCCCTGATGAACACCTCTTAGGTGTAGACTATGTCATCCCTGATTATACCTATTTAGAACAAAATCAACAAAGAATTGTGGGTCTTTTTATTACCCATGGTCATGAGGATCATATTGGAGGAATACCTTTCCTATTAAAAAAGGTCACAATTCCAAAGATTTTTGCTGCTGGAGTTGCAGTCGATTTAATTGAAAGCAAATTAAGTGAATATCCTGACCTTTTATCTAAGGTACAAATTGTAGAATTTAAAGCCCATTTCACATATAAATTTAGAGGTGTAGAGGTTTCTTTTATTCGTTTAAACCACTCTATTCCAGATGCATATGCTATTGTGTTTACAACCAATCTTGGTGTAATCATGCATACAGGTGATTTTAAAATTGACTTTACACCAGTCGGTCCTGCGGCAGAATATGAAAAACTTGCTTCTTTAGGACAAAAGGGTGTGTTATGCTTACTTGCTGATTCTACAAATTCCTTAAGAGAAGGATTTACTGAATCCGAAAGAAAAATTGGTGCTTCTATTAAGGATTTATTTTCTAAGGTAGAAGAAAGAATCATTGTAGCAACCTTCGCTTCCAATATGTTTAGAATTGAACAGATTATTGAAGCCTGTGTTGAATCTAAAAGACATATTGCTGTCTTTGGTCGTTCTATGGAAAAGGCTATTGAAATTGGCCAACAAATCGGTTATATTAAGCCACCAAAAGGAACCATAATTGAAGCATCTGAAATCCATAAATATAAACCTCATGAATTATGCTTCTTATGTACTGGATCTCAAGGAGAGCCTTTAGCTGCCTTATCTAGAGTTGCAAGTGGAACTCATAAAACGATTAAGCTTATTCCAGGAGATACAATCATCTTCTCTTCTAGTCCAATCCCTGGCAATCAAGAGGGTGTAAATAAAACCATTAACCTATTATTCAAAAATGGAGCAAATGTTATTACGCATTCTCCTTTAGCAGATACACATACCTCAGGGCATGCTTCTATGGGGGAACAAAAGCTTATGCTTTCTTTGATTAAACCTAAGTACTTCTTACCTATCCATGGAGAATATAGAATGCAAAAGGTACATGGAAACACAGCAATTGAATGTGGTGTAAATCCAGAAAACATTTTCGTCTTAGAAAATGGTGATGTTATAGCATTTAGTGAAGACGGTGCACGTCTTGCTGGCAAGGTTCCTTCTGGAGAAGTTTATATTGATGGTACTGGAATTGGTGATATTTCTTCTAATATTATTCGAGAAAGAAAATATCTATCTGAAGATGGAATGTTTTCTTTAGTTATTACAGTAGATGTATTTAAAAAGGAAATCCCAATTGAACCTCAGGTTGTATCCCGTGGATTTATCTATATGAAGGATAGTGAGGCACTAACTAAATCTATCGTCTTAGAAGCTACAAAATTTTTAAACGCTGAAATGAAAAAAATGAAGGTATTAAATTTTAATACCTTAAAATACAGCTTAACAGAATTTTTAAATCATTTGATTTATTCAAAAACAGATAGAAAGCCAATAATTATTCCTGTATTTATGCAAATAGATACAAGGCCTTAAGAGCTAGAGATTTCTCTAGCTTTTTTTATATCTTCTAATAACATAGGGATTTGATTTAAAGTTGGTAGGGGATAAGCATCTGATGGGATGGCTAAAAAGTGAGTACAGCCTAATAATAAAAGATCTGTTTTTAAGTTCTTTAGCTCTTCTAAATAAATTCTGATATCCTTCTTCTTTTCAATCGCTTCTATAAAATCTGTTCCATCAATAACATTTACTGGATAGTTTTCTTTAGCATAGGATATCGTTGTCTTAGAGCCTATCAACGTATGATTTAGTGTCAAATAAGGAATAAAATAATCAAAAATACCAATTACTGGAATTCTTAAATTGTATTTTAAAAATGAATAAGCAAGAATAGAAAGAGTATTACATGCTAAGATAATTAATTCAGCACCTTGTTCTATTAAGCATTTTGATAGATAAAATGCTCTTTTTAAAAGAACTTCTTTAGATTTATTCCCATAAGGAAAAAAGCCTTGATCTAAAAGAATAATTAGTTGGTCTTTCTCACTTTTAATTTGCTTTGCAACAGCAAGACCACCTTTACCACTATCAATGATTCCAATCTTCATACAATCACCAATTAAGTTTATGTGAAACATATGAAATATAGGCTAATGAAGTTAGTTCATCAGGAGCAAATTATTCTGTTTATACCTATTTTATATCTATCTATCCTTTTTACTAAATAAAATGAAAAATTTTTTTATCTTCTAAAAATCTCTGTTTTTTCAAAATCTTTTCTCAAAAAATAAGGTTTTTGCACCTTCTAAAGTTAAGTGATTTAAGGCTTTAGAATGACGCTAGGAAAAATGAAAAAATGGGGCTATCTACCCCATTTGCAATGCTTAAAAATATGTGCTATTATAGGTTTGGGACTAAGGTCCGCTTAAGGAGGATACTATGAACAAAGCACACGCTTTAAAGGAAACTAAAAACGTGTCGTGGAGGTTACTAGATGGAATATCTAGTTCTACTTATAGTACTTTTAGTCTTACTACTAGCAATTATAAGTATCCTATTTACTAAACATAAATAGGACCAGCATTGGGAGACCATATGGCATAGGCATTATGCTAAAAATCGTTAATAGTTCCCTTTAAGCAAAAAGGTAGGTCCGCAGCCTACCTTTTTCGTTTGAGATCCATAATCGTTAACACCTATATTATAAACTAAAACTTTATTTTTTACAAGTACTTTGAACACTTTTTTATTCAAGCTATACTAGAATATAGTTTGTTTATTAAGTTATGATTTTGGAAATACCTGTAATCACAGGACGGGCTATCAGCTCAGACATATTACAAAAGTAATACTCGCTTCTATCCCTTATTCAGAAGGATTATTTACTTTCAATTATAATATCTTTTATTCTCGATTTATT
>JAIDMV010000363.1 GCA_029050385.1 Anaeroplasmataceae bacterium
GCCTGGACGAACGCCACCGCCTGAACGAGCATTTTGACCTTTAGAACCTCTACCTGCTGTTTTACCAAGACCGCTACCAATACCACGACCTACACGCTTTTTAGCATGTCTTGCGCCTGCATTTGGCTTTAATTCATTTAACATGTCTGGCACCTCCTATTCTTGGACAACCTTTACCATATGAGCTATGGTAACGATCATACCGCGAATTGCTTCATTTTCCTCTTTTGTAACTGTTTGGCCAATTTTAGTTAAGCCTAGAGCCTTTGCTGTTGCAACTTGATTAGGCTTACGACCAATTAAGCTTTTTACTAAAGTTATTTTATACATGCTTGCTTACCTTAGAATTTCTTCAACTGTCTTACCACGTCTAGCAGCAACTTGTTCAACAGTCTCTAAACTCTTTAACCCTTCTATTGTAGCTCTTACTACATTAATAGGTGTAGCAGAACCCAATGATTTAGATAAGATATCACTGATGCCGGCTAATTCAACAACGGCACGTACTGGACCACCAGCGATAACTCCAGTACCTTCACTAGCTGGTCTTAAAACAACACGACCTGCTCCATAAACACCAGTTACTTCATGAGGAATAGTAGTTTTTACAGTGGCAACAGTAATCATATTCTTTTTTGCACTTTCAACGGCTTTTTTAATTGCCTCAGGTACTTCTTGTGATTTACCAGTACCAAAGCCAACACGTCCCTTCTTATCACCGATTACAACTAATGCAGCGAAACGGAAACGTCTACCGCCTTTAACAACCTTTGTTACACGGTTGATTGTAACAACACGCTCTTCAAATTCTGGTTGTTCAACTTCCTTACGTTCTTTATGATCTTGACGCATAAGAATTTATCCTCCTTAGAATTTTAATCCTGCAGCTCTTGCTGCATCAGCTAAAGCCTTAACACGTCCATGATATAAATAACCACCACGGTCAAAAACTACAGCCTCAATCTTTAAATCTAATGCACGCTTAGCAATTAAAGTACCAACCTTAGTTGCTGCTTCTACATTGGAACCATTTTTAACTTTTGCTTCTGCATCTAGAGAAGAAGCACAGCATAATGTCTTACCAGTAGTATCATCGATAACTTGTGCATAAATTTGCTTATTTGAACGGAAAACATTTAATCTTGGCTTTGAAGCTGTTCCAGATAATGTTTGACGTAAACGTAAGTGTCTCTTTTGACGACTTGCATTTTTAGATACTTTATTAATCATATACTAGCACTCCTTTCTACTACTTCTTAGCAGTTTTACCTTCCTTACGGCGAATATGTTCTTCAGCATACTTAATACCTTTACCTTTATAAGGCTCTGGCTTACGTACCTCACGAATTTCAGCCGCAAATTGTCCTACTAATTGTTTATCAATACCAGAAATAATGATTTGAGTGTTCTTTGGTAATTCTACCTTTAATCCCTTAGGAATTTCTAATTCTACTGGATGAGAATAACCAGCTGAAACAACAACCTTATTTCCTTGTAATTGAGCACGGTAACCGACACCGTTAATCTCTAAAGTTTTTGTGAATCCATCTGATACACCAACAACCATGTTATGTAATAATGCACGAGTTGTACCATGCATCATCTTCATAGTCTTTGTATCGTTTGGACGCTTAACTACACATTCGCTACCTTCTGTAGCAATTTCTAGCTCACTATTGAATTGAAAGCTTAACTCACCCTTAGGGCCTTTAACGTTAACAAAATTGCCTTCAGCAACATTAACGGTAACGCCGGCAGGTAATGTGATAGCCTTATTACCAATACGAGACATTTAAAACACCTCCATATTTTTTTTATTTTTTAATTTTTACCAAACGTAAGCTAAAACTTCTCCACCGATTTTTTGCTTACGAGCTTCTTTATCTGTCATAATACCCTTTGAGGTTGAGATAATTGCAACACCTAATCCGTTTAATACTCTTGGTAAATCTTCAGCTGTAGTATAAACAGGAAGACTTGGTTTTGAAATTCTCTTTAACCCACGAATAACTCGTTGGTGATCCTCTGTGTATTTTAATGTTACTGTTGTAACACTTTTAACGTCTTTTGAAACTTTGAAATCTGCAATATAGCCTTCATTCTTTAAAACAGTTAACATAGCTGTTTTAGTTTTTGAAGATGGCAATTCTACTGTTTCATAACGCATTGCATTTGCATTCCTGATGCGGGTTAGCATATCCGCAATTGGATCTGTCATCATATGAATTAATCCTCCTTATAATAAATTACCAGCTTGCTTTTTTAACGCCTGGAATTTGTCCCTTGTATGCTAATTCACGGAAACAAATACGACAAAGCTTAAACTTGCTGATTACGGCATGTGGACGGCCACAACGCTCGCAACGTGTATATGCACGTGAACTATACTTAGCTTTTCTATGATTTTTAACAACCATTGATGTTTTTGCCATAGTCTATTATATCCTCTCTTACTTTCTAAAAGGCATACCCATTAATTGTAATAAAGTACGACCTTCCTCATCTGTGTTAGCTGTAGTAACGATAACGATATCCATACCACGAACCTTCTTAACCTTATCGAAATTAATTTCTGGGAAAATTAATTGTTCCTTAACGCCAAGAGTATAATTTCCACGACCATCAAAGCTATTGCCGTTTACTCCATGGAAATCACGTACACGAGGTAACGCAATGGATACTAGCTTATCTAAGAATTGATACATTCTTTCTCCTCTTAGAGTAACCTTACAGCCAATTGGCATACCTTCACGCAACTTGAAGTTAGCGATAGAATGCTTAGCCTTAGTAACAACTGGCTTTTGTCCAGAAATCTGTGTTAATTCTTCAACTGCATCATCTAATACTTTAGAGTTTGCAACTGCATCACCAACACCCATATTGATAACGATTTTTTCAACCTTAGGAATTTGCATAGAAGACTTGTATGAGAATTTTTTTGCTAACTCTGGTTTTACAGACTTTAGATATTTTTCTTGTAAACGATTCATTCTTAGCTACCTCCTACTTAAATTCATAATCAGATTTCTTAGAAACTCTGATTTTCTTTCCGTTTTCATCAATCTTGATGCCAACACGTGTAGGCTTGTTTACCTTTGGATCTAATAACATAACATTAGATGCATCAATAGGTGCTTCCATCTCAACCTTACTACCATTTTGATTCATTTGAGTTGGCTTTTGATGCTTAGTTACCTTATTAACGCCTTCAACAACTACGCGGTTAGTTTTTGGATAAACCTTTATTACCTTACCAGTAGTAGGAACTAGGTTACCCTTCTTGTCTTTTGTAAATTTATCTTTACCAGCAATGACAACTACTGTGTCTCCAGTTTTAATTTGCATTTAATGTGCACCTCCTTATAGTACTTCGGGTGCTAAAGAAATGATTTTCATATAATCCTTATCACGTAATTCTCTAGCAACTGGTCCGAAAATACGAGTTCCACGTGGGGTCTTATCCTCACGAATAATAACAGCTGCATTTTCATCAAACTTGATATATGAGCCATCTTTTCTTCTTAAGCCAGCCTTTGTACGTACAATAACTGCCTTAACAACATCACCTTTTTTTACAGCACCATTTGGAGCTGCAGTTTTAACAGAGCAAACAACAATGTCACCTACATTTGCGTAACGATGTAATGCTCCACCTAATACTTTAATAATTAATAATTCACGAGCGCCGCTATTATCAGCAACCGCTAATCTAGTTTCTTGTTGAACCATGTTAGTACCTCCTTTCAGGACCAGATATTAAATAGTTTCCTTGGCCTTAACTACCTCAACCAATGTATAACATACAGTTTTTGATAGTGGTCTAGTTTCCATGAATCTTACAACATCTCCAACCTTAGCTGTGTTGTTTTCATCATGTACATGAAACTTATGTGACTTCTTTACACGCTTCTTATAAAGCTTTGCTACACCAAAAGTATCAACAGTTACAACGATTGTTTTATTCATTTTATCAGAAACTACAGTTCCTGTAAAAAATTTACGACTATTACGTTCCATGCTGTTTCCTCCTATTCTGCTCCATTGCTAGCATCAGCAGTTTTCTTAGCACGAGTCTTCTTCTTAGGAGCTTCCTCCTCAAGATTATAAGAGCCTTCTGTTAAGATTGTCTTTAATCTAGCAATATCTCTTTTAACTTCACCCATACGAGCAGGCTTTTGTAGATTACCTAGAGCAGCTTGAAACTTAAGATTAAATAATTCTTCTTTTAACTCAGCAATCTTCTTTTCAATTTGAGTCTTTGTTAATTTACGAATATCTTGTGCTTTCATTATTGCTCGTCACCTACTTTTTTTACAATTTTAGTTGAACAAGGTAATTTATGAGATGCTAAACGTAAAGCTTCACGTGCAACTTCCTCAGGAACACCTGCAACCTCAAATAAAATTAATCCTTCCTTAACTACAGCTACCCAAGTTTCAGGAGCACCTTTACCAGAACCCATACGTACTGCTAGAGGTTTCTTAGTCTTAGATAGATGAGGGAATACTTTAATCCATACCTGTCCTTGACGGTTCATATGACGAGTAATAGCAACACGGGCTGCCTCGATTTGATGGTTAGTTAACCAGCAACCTTCTGTAGCAAGTAAACCGAATTCACCAAATGCAATTTCAGTTCCACCCTTTGCTTTTCTACCCTTATAATAAACTCTATGAGGACGACGATATTTCACTCTCTTAGGTATTAACATAATTATTTACCTCCTTTAGAGCTTTCTTTTGCTTCCTTAGCTACTGGTTTTTTTACTGGCTTAGCTGGACGAACAGGTTTCTTTTCTGTTAAGCTTCTTGGAGCTAATTCAAAAATTTCACCCTTATAAATCCAAACCTTAATACCTAACTTACCATAAGTAGTATGAGCCTCTGCTACAGCGTAATCTACATCTGCACGTAAAGTTTGTAGAGGAACCTGTCCCTCATTATAACCTTCACTACGTGCCATTTCTGCACCGCCTAGACGACCAGAAATTAATGTCTTAGCACCTTTAGCACCAGCCTTTAAAGCTCTTTGAATAGCAACCTTTTGAACACGGCGGAATGAAGCACGTGCTTCTAGTTGCTCAGCAATTGACTTTGCTACTAATGTTGCATCTAATTCAGGCTTTTTGATTTCTACAACATTTAAAATAATTTCTTTCTTTGTCATGAATACTAATTCTTTAACAACTTTGTTCTTTGTTTCAGCCTCATGACCAATAACAACACCAGGCTTACCTGTGTGTAGTGTAATCTTAACACGATCTTTATTTGTTCCTTTTAAACGCTCAATAATAACGCGTGAGATTGCAGCTTTCTTATATACCTTATTTAAATAGTCACGAATCTTTAAATCTTCAATTAAAAGATCTGCAACATCATTTTTTCCAGCATACCATGCGGCATCCCAATCACGATTAATACCAACACGTAAACCCGTAGGACTTACTTTTTGACCCATGTGATTTCCTCCTTACTTGCTTTCTCTTTCAGCTACGATAACTGTAATATGACAAGTTCTCTTGATGATAACGTCGCCTCTACCTTTAGCACGAGGTAACATTCTCTTCATACGAATACCGTCATTAACGTATGCTGTTTTAACATATAGATTAGTAGAATCCATATTGTAATTGTGTTCTGCATTAGCACATGCAGAATTTAAAACTTTTAATACCACTTCACAAGCTTGCTTATTCGTTAGCTTTAAGATAGCCTTTGCTTCAGCTACATCCTTATTACGGATTAAATCTACAACTAGACGAGCCTTACGTGGAGTGATACGAATTGTACTAGCAACTGCTTTTGCTTCCATTTTCATTCTTCTCCTTTAGACTATTTCTTTGCTTTCTTATCATCAGCGCCATGTCCGCGGTAAGTTCTTGTAGGAGCGAATTCACCTAATTTGTGACCTACCATATCTTCTGTAACATAAACAGGAACATGCTCACGTCCGTTATAAACTGCAATGGTAAAACCGATAAATGCAGGGAATATTGTTGATCTACGAGACCAAGTTTGAATTACTTTTTTCTCATGGTTATCCTTTTGTGCTTCAATCTTCTTCATTAGATGATCGTCGCAAAAAGGTCCTTTCTTAATTGAACGAGCCATAATAATATTTCCTCCTTATTATTTGTCGTTTCTTCTACGTACAATAAGTTTTGTAGAAGCCTTTTTCGTATTACGAGTCTTTAAACCAAGTGCTGGCTTACCCCATGGAGTAACTGGAGAAGGACGGCCGATTGGACACTTACCCTCACCACCACCATGTGGGTGATCATTAGGGTTCATAACTGAACCACGTACCTCAGGACGTAAACCCATATGACGAGCCTTACCTGCTTTACCAATTCTAACTAATTCATGAGATTCGTTACCAACCTCACCAATTGTTGCCTTACAAGTAGCTAAAATCTTACGAACCTCACCACTTCCAAGACGAACTAATACATAATTATCTACACGACCTAAAATCTGTGCAGATACACCAGCACTACGAGCTAATTGTCCACCCTTACCAGGATGTAATTCAATATTATGAATTAAGCTACCTACTGGAATTTCGTTAATCACTAATGCATTACCTGGTTTAATATCTACACCACTACCAGATTGTAAGGTATCACCAACTTGTAATCCTTTAGGTGCTAGGATGTATCTCTTTTCACCATCTGCATAAACTAATAATGCGATATTTGCACTTCTGTTTGGATCGTATTCAATCGATTTAACCTTTGCAGGAATTCCATCCTTATTTCTTTTAAAATCAATGATACGATATTTTTGCTTATTTCCGCCACCTTGATGACGAACTGTAATCTTTCCTGAATTATTACGTCCACCCTTCTTATGCTTAGGTGCTAATAATGACTTTTCAGGAGTATCTGTTGTGATTTCATCAAATGTTAATACAGACATATTACGTCTACCATTTGATGTTGGCTTATATTTTCTAACTGCCATGTTAATAATTTCCTCCTAATTAGATTTCGAAGGCGTCAATCTTGTTATCCTTAGCTAATTTGCAGATTGCTTTCTTGTATGCAGGAGCAAATCCTTCATACTTACCAACCTTCTTACGCTTAGGTAATACATTGATTGTATTTACGCTTTCAACCTTTACTTTGAATATTTCTTCAACAGCATTTTTGATTTCAATCTTATTAGCACTCTTAGCTACCTTGAAAGTATACTTATTGAATTGCTCTTTTAATGCCATTGTCTTTTCAGTAATGATTGGACCTTGAATAATATCAAATGCTTTAGTCATATTACTTCAATTCCTCCTCATAGTAAGCTATTGCACCAGCTGTTACTACCATCTTATCATAGCATAAGATTTCATAAACGCTTGCATTATCTACTGGTGTAAGGAATACACCTGGAACATTTCTAGCAGATAAAATAGCTTGTTCTGTTAATTCATCACGAGTGCAAACTACGATTGCCTTGCCCTCTACCTTAATATCACTTAAGAACTTTAAGAAATTCTTAGTTTTTGCTTCTTCAAATTTAATTGCATCTACTGCAACAAATTTAGTTTCTTTTACCTTATAAGATAAAACTGATTTTAACCCTAATTGTTTAACCTTCTTATTTAACTTGAATGCATAGCTTCTTGGTGTTGG
>JAIDMV010000364.1 GCA_029050385.1 Anaeroplasmataceae bacterium
CGTCAGATGTTTATAAGAGCCAGTATCTGGATAGGTGTGGGTATGTTCAAATTCTTCTATTTGCTCATATGCACATACACTACAGATGCGTTTTCTTTCACCTGGTGTGTCTTGAGTAGATTCTTTTGTTACTATCCATTTACCAAAAGAATGTACAGCTTTTTCACTCTTATCCCCACATTCACACTCATGCCAATGATGGGTTTCATCAGATGTCCAAGTATCTAGATAAGTGTGGGTATGGTAGATTACTTCGGTTTGTTCATAATCACAAACTGTACAGTTACGTTTTTTCTCGCCTGGTGTTTCTACTGTTGCTGGCTGTGTTATAACCCAGTCGCCATAGATATGTTCTGCCTCATCTTTTTTTAGACCACATAAGCATTCATGCCAGTGATTTGATTCATCATTGCTCCAATCCTCTGAATACTTATGCTCTGTTGCAATGATAGTAATATCTTCAATCTCTTTATACTCTTCATCAAAATTCTTATTACATTTATTACAATGATAATGTGCCTTCGCTCCGATTTGTCCACAAAATGCTGGAACCTCTTCAATCCATTCACCATAATTATGATCAATGAAACCACAGGTTGTACATACACAATCAACTGGGGTATGTACGTTATGCTTTATCAATCTTCTTCCAGCCAAGCTGCTATCTAATACAGTATATTGAGTATTAGTAACACTATCATAGTATTTTCCGCCACCTAAATTGATTTCTACACCATCTGGTATAACACTTGGGGCTCTAAATACATTAAAAGCACAGTTTGCAAAAACACCATTTGTTCCATCAGGCATATAGGTATTTGTATTCAAACTAGAAAAGTCAAAACCACTCATATCAATTGAAATTATTTTGGAGCAGTTAGCAAACATACTAGATATAGTAAAAACTTTAGAAGTGTCAAATCCTTCTCCGATTTTAATTGCTGTTCCATCTTTTCCGAATGAACCAGTCAAGTTAGAGCAATTCTTAAACATTTGAAGCATATTCACAACTTTAGATGTATCAAAATTGCTAATATCTACGAAGGTTAAACTGCTACAACTATCAAACATGCTATTTGTTGCCAATAAATTAGGTGTGCTAAATCCTGATAAATCGAGCTGTTTAAGACTACTACACATAGAAAACATTGAAATCATTCTGGTAGCTTGAGTCGTATTAAAATTATTAAAATTTATAGTTATTACTTGACTACATTTATTAAATAAAAAGTCACAATTCACAGGTGCTTTAATTACGCCATCATATACAAACGCTATTTTAGTTGTATCTGAAGATGAACGATATACTTGTATATTCGTGTTAATGGTTTGATTCGTATCTTCATAATCTGCAGGTGCAGTGTCCAAAAAATCAATTTGTGTAAGTGTTTGATAATCTGTAATGGTAGATGTCCAATTACTTGTAAATTCACATTCTTCCTCTGCATGAACTAGTGTAGGTTTAGAAAAGAAAAAGAATAGACAAGCAAATGAAATTATGCCTGCAATTAAAATCTTTAGCTTATTCAATTTAATCATAATCCTTCTCCTTTTCTCAGTAATTCGTTTTATTCTCTATATTCATATATTCATCATATAGTTTTAAACAGTCTTCCCTATCTAGCATCTTTGCAAATTTGCTCTTTGCTTCTTCATCCTTTTGAAATTGATAAAAGATAGAATCTCTAAAGCCTATTTTAGCAGTATCTTCTATTGTACAGCCATAATACACTTTAGATATATTGGCCCAAAGAATTGCAGCTAAGCACATTGGGCAAGGTTCTCCTGTAGTATATAATTCACAGCCACTCAAATCAAAGCTTTGAATGGTTTTACAAGCTTTATGGATAGCCATTATTTCTCCGTGACAAGTAGGGTCATTATTTTTCACTACTTGATTATGGCCCTTACCAATTACAACTCCATTTTTTACAATAACAGCTCCGAACGGTCCACCATGTCCTTTTCTTATTCCATTTTGTGCTTCCTGAATTGCCATCTGCATAAATTTCTTTTCAGCTGACATCATACATCATCTCATTTTCTTTTAATCTATATTATTTATTATATCAATTTATCAAATAAAAAACAATCTAATCCATACGGTTATTCGACAAATGTATTGCCTTCAATATATCAATTTTGTAGATTCAGCATTAAAAAATACCAAAAAATTACAAAAAAAATATTTTTTTAAAATTTTTAATAAAATAATTGAGGCGTTTTGGTAATTATTTATACGAAGCACAAAAAAGGTAGCTTCAAAAAAGAAAGGAAAAATATGAAAAAAATGAAATTTTTAGTTGTAACTCTTATTTTATTCTTCTGCTACGGATGGAATAAATCTTTTCAAGCAGATGCTTCAGGGGATCTCGTTGTAATATATCAGTCTCTTATACACATATCCGAGCCCACCCGACAAGAGGCCATGTCGTATGACGTCTTCTTCTTG
>JAIDMV010000365.1 GCA_029050385.1 Anaeroplasmataceae bacterium
GATTAACTCGTTTTAATTGATCAAATACTGCATTTCTTGAGACTTCAAAATTGCTTGCAATTTCTGTAATAGATAAATCATCAAAATAATACCTTTCAAAATAATTCTTTTGTTTATCTGTAAGTAAGACACCATAAGTATCATACAAGCTAATGATTTCTTCTCTTTTTTCAAACGTCATTGACATAGGCTATTCCTCAAAGAAGTCAGCAAATAGACCATATAAATATTGCTCAATATCAAATACCTCTAAGTCTTCAACAGATTCTCCTAAGCCAATGTATTTGATAGGAATTCCCATCTCATGACGGATAGCTAGTACAATACCACCCTTAGATGTACCATCCAGTTTTGTAAGGATAACTCCTGTTACATCTGTAGCCTCTTTAAAGGCTTTGGCCTGAGACATACCATTTTGACCTGTTGTAGCATCTATGACAAGCAAAGTCTCATCTGGAGCACCTGGACACACGTTTTCAATGACACGCTTCATCTTTGCAAGCTCATTCATCAAATTCACTTTGTTCTGTAAGCGTCCTGCCGTATCACAAAGGAGTAAATCATAATGTTCATTTTTAGCCTTCTTACAAGCCTCAAAGATAACACTTGATGGATCAGAGCCTGCTTCCTTAGTAACAATGTCAACACCTACACGTTTTGCCCAAACAGAGAGCTGTTCTATAGCTCCCGCACGGAAGGTATCTCCTGCTGCAAGTAAAACTTTCTTACCTTGTTTCTTGTAGGCATAAGCAATTTTAGCTATAGAGGTTGTTTTTCCAACACCATTTACACCAACAAATAAAACTACAGATAAATCATTTTTCTTTAGTTTTAGGTTAGCATTTACGATTTCACCATTCAAATAAATTTCAAACATCTTATCCATAATCATTTCTTGCAATAATAATGGATCTTCTATTCTTTTATGATAAACTTCTTCTCTCAATTCATCAATGAAATCTACTACGGTATCAACACCAATATCTGCCATGATGAAAACTTCTTCTAGTTCATCAAATAATTCATCGTCTATTTTAGTACTTTTAGATAGGATTTCACGAAGACCAGCTAAGGCACCTTCTCTTGTCTTATGAAGACCTAATTTATACTTTTTACTTTTTTCTTTGTCTTTTTTCTTAAATAAATCAAAGAAGCCCATAAAATCAACTCCATATTCTTTATGAATTATATCATAATTCAGTATACAAT
>JAIDMV010000366.1 GCA_029050385.1 Anaeroplasmataceae bacterium
CTTCGGCATTGCAGTTAGTTTATTATCTCATAAAAAATTATGATTGTCAACGTGATAGATTATTACTATCCTCTTGGGATTTTTTTCTTATTTCAATATGCTTTTATATAAAACATATACGAATATATCATTTCAAACTTTAAAAAAAAGAGGACTTTCATCCTCTTTTTAGCAGTCTATAAGCCATGTTCTGTACCTATAAATAGGTGGTAACTATTTATCTGCAAATTGCTTTGCCCTTAGAATAGCTTCATTTCGCCTTCTAAGACTCCCCTACCAAAATTTGGGTTTCTAGCTTGAGGGGTTTACCAACGTTTCATTTCTACATTTCTATAGAACTCGTTTCTGTGGCACATTATGGAATACACCATATCCTATAAAAGACTTAGGCTTCTTCCGCCGTCATATTTCTATGCCTTAGCTTATTTATTGGCTAAGCACAAACACTACAATCATCTCAGACTGTGCTAGCATGGACTTTCCTAACCATATAGGCTCAGTTACCCAACCGCCGAAGTATAGTATAGCATTATTTTTTTAACAAATCAAGAAAAGAAATCTACTTTTTATATCTATATTTATCTAAACTTCTTTTCTTGATTCCCAAGGAGGGCAAATGCTTTTATCTAGTAGATAGTGGCTATGATTTTATTTTAGTTACTGGACGAACATACTTCCAAAAACGATTAGGATCATGGAAAAAATAAAATACTCTTTCTGGTGCCATATCTAAGGTATATCCTGACTTCTCATAATCAAAATTTTTCATTGCAGTTTCAATTTTCTTCTCAACATTTTGACTCTCTAATGCGATATCAAAAGGGCCATGTTCAAAAACAATATATTCCCCTTCAGCAACATCCATTATCTGCATATTTGGAGGAATTGGTCCCTTATAATTGAAAGGAAGGCGTACTCCATAGGCCTCAGCCAAAGGAATTCCCCAACTGCATATTCTTCCTTCTAAAGTATTAATCCAAGCCATTAATTGACCACTAGAGCTATTATTCTCAGCACCATTAGTATCATCTAATTTACCCTTTATGCTATCTAGAAGACCACAGATTGTCTCACAATCCTGACCAGGAATCTTGCTTTGCTTCTGCCAAAAATCCCAATATCCTATACTTGTGTAATTCCGAATATGTAAGAACTTATGAGCAGGAATATGTACAAAATAGACTTTTACATCACTTTTGCTTTCTTCCTGACTAAATTTTCCTTCTGTCAAGTAGCAATCAAAAGGTTTAATAATTGTCTGTAAAGCCACTGGAATAGGATTTTTTCTATATACACTAGGACTAATACCATATGCTTTTTTAAATGCTCTAGTAAATGCTTCAGGTGAGGAAAATCCGTATTTTAAAGCTATATCAATGATTTTAGAGTCACCATCTCTTAATTCCTTTAAAGCAAAGGAAAGCTTTCTATAATGTAAATATTTACGAAATGTCATGCCAGAAATTTCACTGAATTTTCTAGAACTATAATATTCAGAATATCCTAGTTTATTAGCCAAGTGCTTCAATGTAATGAATTCTGAATCTCCTCCTATTATACAAGTATCTATAAGAGAGATTATATCTTGTGCATTTTTATACCAATACTTTAAATCTTCCATACTATACTCCTTTTTATGTTTGTTACCTATATTATACAAAGACTAAATTCTATTTTCTTGATTTTAATTGCTATGAAAAGAAATACCATCTAGATTAAAAAAGGTATCCTCATATAAAGGATACCTCATTTTGTTTTAGAAATTATTGTTCTTGCTTCTTTTCATTTCTTTTTTGAGCATCTCTTAATGCATCCTTACGAGATAGGTCAATTTGACCCTTTTCGTTAACACCAATGCACTTCACGATGATTTCATCATTTAAGGATACAACATCTTCAGGCTTTTCAACTCTTTCTAAGGCTAATTTAGAAATATGACATAAGCCTTCTGCACCTTCCCAAAGCTCAACAAATACACCATATTTTTCGATTCTAGTTACTCTACCAGTATAGATAGCACCTACTTCTGCTTCACGTACGGAATCTAAAATGTATTGTAAACAAGCCTTAGCAGTGTCCATATTTTCATGCATAACATATAATCTACCATCTTGTTCTAGATCAATCTTAACATTATCAAAACGCTCGATAGTTGCGTTGATAGTCTTACCACCAGCACCGATAACATCCTTAATCTTATCTGGATTGATCTTAGCTGTAACAACCTTAGGAGCATATTGTGATAATTCAGGACGTACCTCAGAAATTGTTGTAGCCATATGGTCTAAGATCTCTAAACGGCCTTGTTTAGCCTGATATAATGCTTCTCTTAAGATTTCATAGGTGATACCTTTAATCTTAATATCCATTTGAAGTGCTGTGATACCATCACGAGTACCTGCAACCTTGAAGTCCATATCTCCTAAATGGTCTTCTAAACCCTGAATATCTGTTAAAATGGTATAGTCATCACCATAGGTGATTAATCCCATAGCAATACCTGCAACAGGAGCCTTAATAGGTACACCTGCAGCCATTAAAGCTAGAGTTCCTGAACAAATAGTAGCTTGTGAAGAAGATCCATTTGATTCAAGAATTTCAGATACTACACGAATTGTGTATGGGAACTCATCTTCACTAGGAATTACATAGGATAAAGCACGCTCACCTAAGGCACCATGACCAATTTCACGACGTCCTGGAGCACCATAACGACCAGTTTCACCTACTGAAAATTGAGGGAAGTTATAGTGTAGCATGAATCTCTTATTAGATTCTTCTCCTAATCCATCAATAATCTGGCTATCTACTAAAGAGCCTAAAGTAACAGTACCTAAGCTCTGAGTTTGTCCACGAGTAAATAATGCAGAACCATGAACACGTGGTAATACATCAATTCTACTAGAAAGTGGACGAATTTCATCTACCTTACGGCCATCTGGACGTATTTTATCAACAGAGATTAAACGACGTACTTCAGTATGTAAAATGTCATCTAAAGTGTATTGTACATGGCGTAGATATTGTTGTTTTTCTTCAGTATCAATAACCTTAATGCCTTCAATTTCTTTAATAAATACCTTTTCATCAAAGTGAGCAAGAGTTTCAGCATTAATAGCATCAATTGCTGCATAACGCTCAAGCTTATCCTCAATACGAATTGCCTCTACTAGACGCTTTTCTGCATAAGCCTTAACCTCAGCCATAATATCCTTATTGACTTCAAATAGCTCTACTTCTACCTTTTCCTTACCACAAGCTGCAACGATTTCCTTCTCAAAATCGCATAGCTTTTGGATTTCAGCATGACCAAACTTTAAAGCCTCCCACATATCATCTTCACTTACAAAGCGAGCTCCCGCCTCAACCATGTTGATTGCAGTATGTGTACCAGCTACTGTTAAGTTAATCTCTGATTTTTCAAGCTCATCAGGAGTTGGGTTAATGATTAGCTTTCCATCTACCTTACCTACAACAACACCTGCAATAGGTCCTTCAAATGGAATATCTGAAATCATTAATGCGATAGATGATCCTAGCATTGCAGCCATAGCGGTTGTACAATCTGGATCACTGGATAATACTGTATTTACAACCTGTACCTCATTTCTAAACCCCTCAGCAAATAAAGGTCTAATAGGACGGTCAATTAAACGTGAAACTAATGTTTCATGCTCAGAAGGTCTACCTTCTCTTCTTAAAAATCCACCTGGAATCTTTCCAGCTGCATATAATTTTTCTTGGTATAATACCATTAATGGGAAAAAGTCTGCGGTTGATGCTACATTATTAGAACAAACTGCTGATAAAACCGTACTTCCTCCATAGGTAACCATACAAGCACCATTTGCCTGTTTAGCAACCTCTCCGATTTCTACTACAAGTGGACGTCCTGCCCAATTGTACTCGAAGCGTTTTACTTCACTCATTTTAATTTCTCCTTAAAATTCTTTCTTTTTTTATTCATAACAGAAATATTATAACATAAAATCCACTAAAATAAACAAAAAATGTGTAAAATTTAGTTTCTATATCTCACATTTTTAGAATATAAACCTAAAACAAAAGAAAAAGGCACTATGATAGTACCTAATTAACGACGTAAGCCTAGCTTCTTGATAAGCTCTTCATATGTTTTTAAGTCTTTTTTCTTTAAATAATCTAATAAAGCTCTTCTTTGACCAATCTTACACATTAAACCACGTTTAGAATGAAAATCATGAATATGCTTTTCAAAATGTACGTTTAATAGATTGATTTCTTCAGTTAAGATTGCAATTTGAACCTGTGTTGAACCAGTATCTTGTGCATTCTTA
The DNA here is from genome assembly GCA_029050385.1 of Anaeroplasmataceae bacterium. Classification (GTDB taxonomy): domain Bacteria; phylum Bacillota_I; class Bacilli_A; order Acholeplasmatales; family Anaeroplasmataceae; genus Pelethenecus. The sequence continues at coordinate 4,317 of JAIDMV010000366.1, forward strand.
CCATAAGTCTTTACTAATTCTGCTTTTCTTTCCTTAGTTAACATAAGTTTTTTTCCTCCTTTATAAATTTACGCGAATATCCTAGTATAGGAATGAGGAATTCCATATACAAAGAAATCGACCTTTATAATTATAACAAAATATAAAACTATTTTCAAGAATAAATCTATTATTTTGTAAAATTCATATCTGCGGAAAGTAAATAACACTTCTTTCTATCTGCCTCTAACTGAGAAATCAGAGCCTCTTTAGAAGGAAATGCTGACTCATCCCTAATCTTTTCATGGAAAAACACTTCTATTTGGGAATCATAGATATCCGCATCTAATCCAAAAATATTCACTTCTAATCTTCTAATAAAAGAATAATTAAATGTAGGATTATTCCCAATATTACACATTCCATAATATAAAACATGATCTATTTCTACAGTCACAAAATACACGCCATTGGCTGGTAAAAAATAGTTTTTATAATCTACATTCGCGGTAGGAAAGCCTATCAAACGACCATTTTGCGTACCATAATTTACTTTACCACGAATAGAAAAAGTTCTTCCCAGCATACGGTTTACCTTAGAAACCTCACCTAAGGATAATAATTCTCTTATATAGGTCGAAGATACACGCACATCATCAAATATGAATTTTTTCACCTCATAAAACTCAAATTCCTTATCTAAATCAATGATTGTTCCTTCTGCTTTTCTACCAAAGGTGAAATCATAACCACAAACACAAGATTTAATATTCAAACGCTTCATCCAAAGGATAAAGCTTTCTTTGCTTATCTTTGCAATATCATCATTAAATTCTATAATAATTAAATAATCGATTCCCATATGAGCTAGAATATCTGCCTTATGCTCAATCGGAGTGATGAGCTTATAATCAGGAATTTTCTTTAAAAATACAGATGGATGAGGATAAAAGGTCAACACTGCAGACTTATATCCATGTCTTTTGCATTCTGCTATTAACTTTTGATGTCCCAAATGTACGCCATCAAAGTTCCCAATTGCAGCACAAAGAGGCTCTGTGATGAGCTCATGATCATTATCTTTTATATGTATTGTTTTCATAACAAAACACCTCAGTTTTCTTTAAATATTACGACAGGTTTGTATCTATTTTCTCCAACAACTTCATATATACTTATTATAGCACCATTATGCGTAATGTAAAATGGTTCTTTTGTTTTAATTTGTCTTTCATCTAGCATAACACCATTTTTCACAAGCTTTGCAATATAGTCATTTACCTCTAAATAGGAAAATTCAGAGAAAATAGATTCAATGCTATATAAGTTTTCTTCTCTTAAATTTTCTAAAGCCACAGCCTTCTCTATACAAAAACGACCACTTTTTAATCTTCTTAAATCTCTTAAGATTGCACACCCACCTAAAGCTTGTCCTAAATCTCTTGCAAAAGAGCGAACATAAAAGCCTTTAGAACACAAAATACGGACATCTACTTCTAGATGCATTTATACTTCTTAAGTTCGAAATGCGCTCTAAACGCTT
>JAIDMV010000367.1 GCA_029050385.1 Anaeroplasmataceae bacterium
CCTAGGTACATTGGAAAATATAATAAGGATAAAGGTGGTATAGTATTTTTAACCATATTTATTTTCTTTTTGATTTGCATCCTTATGCAGGGAATCAGATGCTATACTGAAAATCCAATTTCTGAAACTGTTCCTTATACAATAACCTCTACCTTGATTCAGCATGGCGAAACGAATGTGGTCTATGATGCAGAGGAAGGAAAACTCAAGGGTGATTTTTTTGATACAGATCGTGATGGCTTTCATTTGGTAGTGCTTCCTTCTGAAAATATAAGAATTACTTATAAATTAGATACTGTAACTATCATTTTAGAAGAAGAATCCGCATCATTATATTATAGTAATGTTAAGGCCTCAACTTTATCTTACAAAGATTTGAAAATCTCTAGCTTTAGCTTTGATCAAGTTGCAAAAAACCAAGCGAAAGATACTTATTACTTTCGTATCTTTATAGATAGTATTTTTGACTCATCAAAATTGTTTTTTCAAACCTATGCTTTTATACAAGGTATTTTTTCGACAATCATTTATTATCTAATCTGTGTGGTATTTAGTTATGCCTTATCGATTGCGATTAATCCGACAATTAATAGAGGAGTTCGTGCTAAGCTTTGTTTCTATGATGGATGCGTATTTTTTATAGGATCATTTTTTGCCTATCTATTTAATTCAGATTTCCTTATTTACATTTCACTGGCATTACCACTTGTGTATACGCTGGTTACATTTAGACATATTATAAAAGTTATTATAAGAAGGTAGTTTTCAAGGAGGGTTATATGAAGCTAGAAGAAGTTATAAAAAATGAGGAGATTATATCCTCTGAATTTTCTATAGAAAAAGCCAAATATCAAAAGAAATCAAAAAAGGTTACTTTTTATATTGGAATTGAAGATGCATTAAGCTATGAAAAATACCAGTCCTTGGTGAAATGTATTGAAGCTGCCTGCAGTTCGATTGGTTTGAAGGCATTTTTACAGGTAGAGTATGCAAACGAGAAACTCACAAATGAGGAGTATAAAACCTATTTAAAGGTTGTATTGGAATGCCTAGGAGAAGAAACTCCTCGCTTCCAGGTTTTTGATGCAGAAGAATGTAAGATTGAAGGAAACAGACTTGAATTCTTAATTCCGCATGATGCAGCTGGAGTTGAAGATTTATTACTTCCGATAAAGAAAAAATTTAATGAGTATGGACTTCATGTGGAGATTGCGTTAGTGCGTGACGAGAAAGCAAGTGTACAGGCAGAACTAGATGCAATGCAAAAGGAGATGGAGGATACTCTTGCCAAACAGAAGGCAGAAGCTTTAGAGATTCAAAAAATCAATGATCAAATCCAAAAGGAAAAGAAATATACCCGTACTCAGGCACCAAGCGAGATTAGCTTAATTGAAGATATTCCGAATACCCTAAATGAGATATCTATTTATCAAAATACGAATGGTCCTTGTGTTTTTACAATTGATGCATATATTTTTGGTATAGAAATCAGAAGCTTTGCAAAAACAAAATCTTCCTTAGCTACGATTAAGGTTACAGATGAATCTGATTCTATTTTAGTAAAAAAATGGCTTCGTACAGATACAGAAAAGGATCTTTATGAACGCGATATGAAGGAAGGCTCCAGATTAAAAATAACAGGTAAGGCAGAGTATGATTCTTTTGCTAAACAGGTTGTCATTAACGCAACGACGATTGAATACATTGGTAAAAAAGAAAGTGTCAGTGTTACGGATACTGCAGAGGTAAAAAGAGTAGAGCTTCACTGTCATACGAAGATGAGTAATCTAGATGGCTTAACTGAGGCAACAGATTATGTGAAAACTGCTATTGAATGGGGCTGGAAGTCTATGGCCTTTACTGACCACAATGGCATTTACAGTGTTCCTGATATTGCTCATGCAATAGAGAAATATCCAGACTTTAAACCAATATATGGTGTGGAATTAAACTATATCAATGATGAAAAGTATTTTATTACTCTAGATCAAAGAGATATAGAGTTAAAGGATGCTACTTATGTCGTATTTGATATTGAAACTACAGGTTTATCTCAAACCTATGACGAGATAATTGAAATTGCTGCACATAAGGTATACCAGGGCGGAATTATAGATACCTTTGAGGTATTTGTAAATCCAGGGCGACCAATTCCAGAGAAAATCGTTGGAATTACACATATTACAGATGATATGGTAAAGGATGCCTTATCCATAGAGGAAATCCTGCCTAAGTTTATGGAGTTCTGTAAGGATTCTATTTTAGTTGCCCATAACGCAACCTTTGATGTTGGTATGATTTATCGTGATGTGAAAAAGTATCATATGGGTTATGAGATGCTTCCTGTGATTGATACTTTAAACCTATTCCGTGCTGGCTATGGAACTGAGGTGAAGACGTTTAATTTAAAGTCCTTGTCCAAATATTTTAAAGTAAAACAGGAACAACACCACAGAGCTACAGATGATACAAGAGTCACAGCATTATGCTTTATCCAAATGCTAAGTGATTTATTTAAGCGTAATATTTATAACTATAAAGATATCAATTCTTTAATTGATAAGAATGAACACTGGAAGCATTTGATTCCTTCGCATATTACCATCTTAGCCAAGAATCCAGTAGGATATAAGAATATGTATAAGATTATCAGTGATGCTTTAACCTACCATTTTTATGGAAGTGCCAAGGCATTAAAATCTGTCATAGATACCTATAGAGAAGGAATCTTAATTGGCTCTGCCTGTGTCAATGGTGAGGTATTTGAGCTTGCCTTAAACAGAAGTGTAGAAGAGCTAGAAGCCGAAATTGAGTATTATGATTATATCGAGGTTCAGCCTCCTACTGCGTATCGTCAGTTATTTGAAGATATGCCTAATGGACAAGAAAGAGTTGAAGAACTGATTTTAAAAATCATTGAGGCCGCAAAGCGTAAGGGGAAGCTTGTTGTTGCAACCTCTGACTGTCACTATTTACGTCCAAACTTGAAGAAATACAGAGATATCTTAATTGCATCTCCACAGGTTGGTGGTGGACAGCATCCTTTGGCAAATTATCAGGAAACTCCAGATATGCATTTACGTACAACTCCAGAAATGCTTAAGGAATTTGAATTCTTACATACGGATTTGGCTTATGAAATTGTTGTAGAAAATACGAATAAGATTGCTGATATGATAGAGAAGTTCCCGGCTTTCAAGAAGGATATGTTTGCTCCTAGAGATGATGAATTTAAGGACAAACTTAATGTGCCTTCCATTACGGAAGAGGTAAAGCGTCTTGTAAGAGAAAATGTTACTAAACTTTATGGTGAAAATCCACATTTGATTGTTCAAAGACGTATTGATAGAGAACTAAATTCTATCATTTCTAATGGCTATGCCTCTGTTTATTATATTTCTCACTTGATGGTAGAAAAGTCCTTAAGTGATGGATACCTGGTAGGATCCCGTGGTTCTGTTGGTTCTTCACTGGTTGCTACAATGATGCAGATTACAGAAATCAATCCATTATCTCCACACTATCGTTGTAAGAAATGTAAATTCCATACCTTTAGAATGCGTGATGATGAAATAGACGAATTTGGATTGACTGATTTGGAAAAGCCATTTCAGGCTACCCTTAGAAGTGTGGATTCTGGATATGACCTTCCCGATGCAGTATGTCCAGTATGTGGTGAGCCTTTAACAAAGGATGGACATGACATTCCATTTGAAACCTTCCTAGGCTTTAACGGAGATAAGGTTCCAGATATCGACCTAAACTTTTCAGGGGAATATCAGGCTAAGGCTCATAAATATATTCGTGAAGTATTTGGTAAGGAAAATGCATTCCGTGCAGGTACAGTTGGTACGATTGCCGAAAAGAATGCCTATGGTTATGTAAAAGGATATTGTGAGCGTAAGGGTTTGAATCTTCGCTCCTGTGAAATGGATCGTCTTGCAACCTATTTGGTTGGAATTAAACGTTCAACCGGACAGCACCCAGGAGGAATTGTTGTTGTTCCGCATTATGTAGATATTTATGATGTTACACCAGTTCAGTATCCTGCAGATAATATTGATAGCACATGGCGTACCACCCATTATGATTACCATTCCTTTGAGAATAACTTACTTAAGCTTGACGTACTTGGACATGATGATCCAACCTTAATTAAATACTTTATGGATTATGTACATAAGCATCAGGAGGATTTCCCATTCTCTGATCCACAGGATATTCCAATTGATGATAAGAATATTTATCGTTTATTCTCTGGTACTGATGTCATCGGGGTAAAGGAAGAAGAAATCGGAAGTAAGGTTGCTTCCTATGCCGTACCTGAATTTGGAACTAACTTTGTTCGTCAGATGCTTGTAGAAACATTACCTAAGACCTTTGCTCAGTTGGTTAAAATTTCTGGTCTTTCTCATGGTACAGATGTTTGGAATACCAATGCTCAGGATTTAGTTGGTGGAACAACTGAATTCGGTAAAATTGAATTTAAGGACATCATTGGTTGTCGTGATGATATTATGGTGGACTTGCTACATTATGGACTTGAACCTCTAGATGCCTTCCAGATTATGGAGTTTGTGCGTAAGGGTAAGGTTTCAAAGGATAAAGATACTTGGGCTAAATATAAAGTTCAGATGATGGAAAAGCATGTTCCTGCTTGGTATATCTGGTCCTGTGAGCGTATTAAATATATGTTCCCTAAGGCCCACGCAACAGCCTATGTTTTAATGGCATTAAGAATTGCTTGGTTTAAGGTGAATGCTCCTGCATTATTCTATAGTGCTTGGTTTTCTAAGCGTGCCAAAGGGCATGTTGTCCAAGCCTATTTAGGTGGGAAGATGGCCATCAAGGCTGCAATGGAAGAAATATCTAATAAGCCGGATAAAACAGCTACAGATGAGGATAAGTATACGGCTTTACAGGTTGCCTTAGAAATGGCATCCCGTGGAATTAAATTCTTGCCAGTAGATATTATGAAATCCTCTGCCACAGTTTTTGAAGTAGAAAATGGTGCATTAAGAATTCCATTTTCTGCAGTAGATTCCTTAGGTGAAAGTATTGCATTAGATATTGTCAAGAATCGTGAGGAGAAACTATTCACCTCTAAAAAAGATGTTCAAAAGAGAACACGTTTAAGCTTAAGCTTATTTGAATTATTTGATCAGATGCATTCCTTTGGTAATTTACCAGAAGAAGATCCAGAAGAGGCAGTCGGATTATTTGCTTTTGCTTAAAAGTTATGTGATATTATGTGAAAAGCTTTAGGTATCTTGTGAAAGCTTTTTGGATATGATATAATAAAAAACGATTTAAGGAGGATAATTTTCGTGAAACAAAGTCCATTATTTTCAAATATTCAAACAGGAGAAGCTGTTTACGATGATGTAGATCGTGCTACCTATAAGGGAATTACGGTCAAGACAGTCATCTTACTTTTAATCTCTGTTTTAATTGCAGCAGTTATTGCGTTTGCATTACCTACAATTTTAACAAATAATTCAACAACATTTTATGTTACTTTAGTTGTATCTAGTATTGTAGGATTTATTGCAGTAATCGTTGGTAGAACATCTGAACGCAAAGCAAAGTATGCTTCTGTCATTTATGCGATTTGTGAAGGTTTATTTTTAGGAAGCTTATCTGCAATTGTTGAAGCTTATGTTCCAGGTGTAGTTGCAACTGCAGTATTCTCAACAATTGTACTCTTTGCAGTTATGTTAACTCTATTTGCAACAGGTGTAATCCGAGTTGGAAGTCGTTTCCGTTCTATCTGCTTTGGTTTAACTCTAGGAGCTCTAGCAATCATTCTTATGGTAAGTTTATTTTCATTATTTATTGATTATCAGACTTATTTTGGAATTATGATTGGTGTAGAAGTATTCTTGGTATTCTATGGTGTAATTACCTTATCTTTAAATTTTGCTGAGGCAAATGCGGTTGTTTCTATGGGTGCCAGCAAGGATGCTGAATGGAGTGTAGCTTTAGGACTATTAGTAAGTATTCTTTATATCTATATAGAGATAGTAAGATTGTTAGCATTAATTGCTGCAAGAAGCGATAATTAAAAATTATAAAAAAGGATTTTGAGTAATCCTTTTTTTATGGGGTGAGACTATGAAAGAAATTAAAAATGAACGCTTTGGTGAAGAACGTGCGTTATACGGGATTACAGATACAGTTGTAGTAGACTGTAGATTTGAAGGACTAGAAGACGGAGAATCTGCTTTAAAGGAAGCAAACCATATTGAATTAAAAAACTGTTTTATGGATTTAAGATATCCTTTATGGCATGATGATGAGGTCGTATTAGATAATGTCACTATGACAGAAAACTGCAGAGCTGCATTATGGTATACAACCAATACAGAAATTAAGAATTCTCATTTGCTTGGAATTAAGGCATTAAGAGAATGCAGTGATATAAGTATTAATAATACTGAAATTGTATCTCCTGAATTTGGCTGGAGATCTAGAAATATAGAAGCCAATCATATTCAGGTACAGAGTGAATATTTATTCTTTGAGGCAAAGAATTTAAACTTAAAGAATATGCAGTTTAAAGGAAAATATTCCTTCCAATATGTAGAAGATATGGTCATAGAGGATAGTAATCTAGATACTAAGGATGCTTTCTGGCATTCTAAAAATGTTACAGTGAAAAACTCTGTAGTTAAAGGAGAATACTTAGCCTGGTATTCTGAAAACCTAACCTTAATTAACTGTAAGATTATAGGAACTCAGCCTCTTTGTTACTGTAAGAATTTAAAGCTCATTAACTGTGAGATGGAGGCAACAGATTTATCCTTTGAATATTCCGATGTAGAAGCAACCATCAAAGGTTCAATAGATTCTGTTAAGAATCCAAAATCAGGCTTTATAGAAGCAGATGATATAAAAGAAGTATTATTAACAGAGGATGCAAAGTATAAGCCTCTAGCTAAAATTAAGCTTCGTGTAAAAGTAAGCTCATAAGTTTTTGAGCTTTTTCTTTTTCGCCTATTCACTTATTTTTTATAAACATATATTATAGGTGAGGAGGTAAAAATATGAATTTCACAGGCACAAATTTTAATTCTTGTGGATGTGGAGATAATGGTGGCTGTCCTACAACAACTCCAACCTATCAGCAATGCAATCAGGTTGTTCAAACATGTAATGTAGAAGATATTCCACACTATACAAATTATCATACACATGTAGTACTCAAC
>JAIDMV010000368.1 GCA_029050385.1 Anaeroplasmataceae bacterium
CTTATACCTTAACTGCAGAACAAATTTAAGGAATAAAATCTAACTCTATTTACACATACTAAGAAAGGAAGAGTAAAGTGAAATTAAATGTAGTATTATATCATCCTGAAATTCCTCAAAATACAGGCAATATTATGCGTAGCTGTGTTGGTTTTCATGCAAAGCTTCACTTGATAGAGCCTTTAGGCTTTAGCTTGGATGAAAAGCATTTAAAGCGGAGTTCTTTAGATTATTTTCAATATTTGGAATATGAGGTCTATAAAGATTATGATGACTTCTGCCAAAAGAATCCTGGTAAATATTATTTTCTAACGAGATATGGGCATAAAAGTCCTATAGAAATTAATTTCAAGGAAGCAAAGGATGAAGATATTTATCTCATCTTAGGGGCTGAATCCACAGGGATAGCGTATGATATTTTGAAAGACCACTTGAAGGATTGTTTCCGCATTCCTACAACAGATAAGGTAAGAAGTTTAAATCTTTCTAATTGTGCGGCAATCGTATTGTTCCTTGCTTCTAGTCAGATTGAGGATAAAGAGATATTTACAGATGAACCAGATACCTTTAAGGGGAAAAACTTCTTAGAGGATTTGAATATAAATGAATTGACAGATGTGCATAAAGAATATAAGGAGTGATATTATGTCAGTAGTTACAGTAACAAAGGATAATTTTAATGAGGTAGTAAAAGAGGGAACCATCATTTTAGATTTCTGGGCAAACTGGTGTGGACCCTGCAGAATGCTTAGTCCAGTTTTGGAGACTCTTGCAGAAGAAGAAAATCTAGTCATCGGCAAGGTAAATGTTGATGAAGAGGAAGAACTAGCCAATAGCTTCAATATTTCATCTATCCCAGCTTTATTTTTAGTAAAGGACGGCAAGGTTGTAAATAAGACAGTAGGCTATCAGCCTATTTCAGCCTTAAAGGAATTTATTAAATGATTTACGATTGTATAATAATAGGAAAAGGACCAGCAGGAATTACTGCTGGTATCTATTTAAAACGATATGGCTATGAGCCTCTTATTATTGCCAAAGATGGTGGAGCCTTAGAGAAGGTTAAGGATATTGAAAACTATTATGGTATTCCTCATATTACAGGTCCAGAACTTTTGAAGGTTGGCGAAAACCAAGCAAAAGCTTTTGGGATTTCTATAAAAGCAGAAGAGGTACTCGAAATTGGTAAAGAACTTCATTTTCTTGTGACTACTAATGAGCAAACCTATGAAGCGAAAACCGTGATATTAGCTTGTGGCACATCAAGAAATCGGTATGCCAAGGCAGATCAATATGAAGGAGTTTCCTATTGTGCTACCTGTGATGGCTTTTTCTATAGAAAAAAGAAAATAGCTCTTATAGGAAATGGAAATTATATGGCACATGAGCTTTCTGTATTGGAAAATATTTGCAGGGATATCACTATATTTACAGATGGGAAGCCTTTAGAAGCAGAAATTAATCCTGCTATACCTGTTGTTTTGGAGCCAATCGAAAAGATAGTCGGGAACACTCATATTGAAGCGATTGAAGCGGGAGGCAATTCTTATCCTGTTGAAGGATGTTTTATTGCGATTGGGAATGCTTCAGGATTTACACTTGCAAAGCATCTTGGAATAGGCCTTAATGGAAATAGTATTTTAGTCGACGAAAACTTAATGACCAATATTGACGGGTTATATTCATGTGGAGATTCTATCGGAGGCTTACTACAGGTTTCAAAGGCTGTAGGAGAGGGAGCTGTTTGTGCAACCTCTGTATCAAATTATTTAAAAATGCAT
>JAIDMV010000369.1 GCA_029050385.1 Anaeroplasmataceae bacterium
GTATCAACAGCAGCTTTACTAGAAACTGATGCTGTTATTTTATCAGCATCAGTTTCTAGTAAAGCTGCTGTTGATACTGGTAAAGTTTATTTATGGCCAAACCCTCAAGGTGGCGGATTGCAAATTGATGCATATGCTGAAATTTTCAGTCAATCAAGATTCTGGTTATCTTATTGTAACACCTTGTTCTATACTATGTATGGTACACTTGTTTCAATGTTAGTAGCTATTACAGGTGCTTATGCTTTATCAAAATCAAGATTGATGTTTGGTAGAGGATTTAACTTTATGCTGGTATTCACAATGTGGTTTAGTGCAGGTATGATTCCTACATATAATAACTTTGTTCAATTAGGTGTGGATAACAGATACATGTATATTATTGCTTTAGGTTTTAATGCATTTAATATTATCTTATTGAGAAATTATTTCTCATCTGTTCCAACAGAAATCGAAGAAGCAGCTACAATTGATGGTGCAACAGAGTTCCAATTATTGACTAAGATTTATATTCCAATGTCAAAGGCATCTATTGCAACAGTAACAATGTTCTATGCTATTTCTCGTTGGAATGGCTATTTATGGGCACAAATGTTATTAGGTCCTGATGATCAACCATTACAGGTTTACATTCGTACTGTATTAAAAGACGTTATGCAAGGTGATCAGTCAGGAGCAGAAGTAAATTACTCCCCATATTCAATGCAGTATGCATTATTAGTTTGTTCTATCATTCCTATCATCGTTATTTATCCAAAAATACAAAAGTATTTTGCAGCGGGTGTTAACGTTGGTGGAGTTAAAGAATAGAAAAAAAGAAAGAAGGAAGGAAAAAAATGAAAAAGAAATTTTTATTGGCTGGTGTTGCGGCTTTAGCTGTTGTAACATTAGCAAGCTGTGGCGGACAATCAAAAAGACCTGATGTAAAGCCACCAGTTGGAGGTTCAGAAATTAAATTGCCAGATATCGAATTTGACAAAACTAGCCGTTTATCTGGTAAAACAATGAATATGTACCTTAACTATAAGGCAAAATCTGGTGTTACATATACTGGAAATGAGTCTAAATTAGGAGCTACATATCAAAACCCTATTGATGGTCAAACTTATGCTAGAGGCGATTTAATGCCAATGTGGAAAGAAGTTGAATCTCAATTAGGTGTAAAAATTCATGACGCTGTAAGAGATTTCACTGCTGATGCTTATACTCAAGATAGTGAAGATAAGATTTATACAGCAATTGGTTCAGATAAGAATATTGAAAATATCGATATTATGATGACCAACTCAGCAAATGCTGTTAAGTATGCTACAGATAACCATTTAGTTAACTTAGCTGATTATTTCAAGTATATGCCAAACCTATATACATTCTTCCAAGAGCACCCATCTGTTTATTCAGAATTAGTTGATGCTAATGGAAATTTATATTTGGCTCCATACTTTGATGGACTAGATTCAGTTGAAAAGATGTTCATTTTCAATACTGAATTAGTTGAAAAGTTATTAGATGAAGAAAATCCTACATTTGATGAAACTGCAGCTGCAGATACTGTTTATCAACCATTCATCAATACTTCAAAGGATTATAAGATTTTAATTTCTGATGCTGGTAAGTCAAAAGATTTAGTAGTAAAAGCTGCTACAAACCCAGTTGAAGCTCAAAATAAGCTTGCAACTAAAAATGGTAAGACTTATACAGAAGCTTTAAGAGAATATATCGATAAGGCTTATATGGGTTCAGGTGAATATACTAAGCGTTCAGAAGTATTTAATTCTGAAAAAGCATGTTATTCAACTGATGATATGATTGCTTTAATGCGTTGTGCTGTAAATAACTCAGTTTATTTATATGGCGAAGCAGGAAAAGTTCATGGTATTGTTCCACGTGGACAAGCTAACAACCGTGTTATCACAATTCTTCAATTAGCTCAAATTTGGGGTGTTCGTGGTTTAACATCTGAAAAGGATATGTTATATTATGATAACAATGGTAAATTAGTTGATTTACGTACTACTGAAAAAGCATTAGATGCATTAGACAAGTTACATCAATTAAAACAAGAAGGATTAATTATTGATGGTTGGGATGCTGAAGGTGCTAAGAATGGTACATTCTATTATCAATATTTAACAGGTGCTAGTGGTGCTGCATTAATGATTTATGATTATAATGCTACTCAGGTTGTTAACAACAAGTTAGATGCAACTACAGGTATCGGTACTTCTACATCAAAATATAATGGTTTAATGCCAGTGTTACCTCCAGTAACTGAATGGGAAGAAAACTATATTAACTCTAATGACTATCTATATACAAGATATACTGAAGATTCTCGTGCATTTAAGAGTGCTGGATCTGTAGTATTCAAGAGTGCAGATGAAGAACAAGTTATTGCTGCTTGTCAATTAATTGACTATTTCTATGGTGCTGAAGGTGCTTCTTTACAAGATTATGGTCCAGCTGCATATGTTGATGGTAAGATTACTTTAGCTGGTCAACAATATGCTAAGATTAAAACTAGCGTATTTACTGCAATCAATAAATCTGGTTTAGGTTGGAATGACTGGATGAGAGATGTTGTTGGTACAACTCAAGGTATGGGACATGTTCGTTCTGATGGTCTAGATTATCAAGTTACTCACCCTGTTGGACAGGTAGGTTTAAATCACTTATTAAGTGCAGTTGCTTCTGGTGCTGTAGTATGTGCTACAACTGCTCGTCCTGCTGGATTCGGTGCTACTGTACCTGCTTACTATTCTCAAAATGCTACAACTACAGAAATTACTGAATTAGTTGACTTCTGGAAGCAAGGTATGGGTAATACTGCTTGGAGAGCTGTAATTAATGATGGTTGGACTACAACAACTAAAGAATCATTAAGAGCTACTTGGGCTAAAGCAGACGAAGTATACTTAACATTCTACAATGACTATTTAAAACTTAAAAAAGGCGCTGCTGCTAATTAATAATTAAATTTATTGCTAATTGGTACGGAAAGAAGGAATTTTCCCTTCTTTCCTACCCATTATTAATCATGTAAGGAGGTTTATTATGACCCGATTTTTAAAGAAAAATGCAAAATTGTTTTATATACTTTTTGCAGTATTTAGTTTCTTATTTATTATATTAAGTTGTGTGTTTATGACAACTTATAGTAGAATTGCGGTTGATTATACAGAAGACTTTTTAATTTCTGGTAAACCAACGGTACTAATTGGATTGAATACTTTTTGTATTAATACAGGTATCAGTTATGCAGAAATCTATGGTCTAATGTTTGATGTTAACGCAGTTTTACAAAATGCAAATAATATGATGTTGTATCTTGGAGCAGTTTCATTGGTAATGTCAGCAATTATGTTTATATGTACTAATGCAACCAGAAAAAAATACTATATCTCAAATTTGGTATCAGGTGTTGTTTGTCCAAGTGTTTGTATCATAATGAGTATTATCACAATTGTATTTATTATTCTTTGTGTAGGAGAAGTTAATGCAAATTATGACTTATTGAATTGGGGTTCTTTAGCAAATGGTGATTATTATAATCGTGCTGTTGAACAATTCAAAGCAGGAGATACTTCCGCATTTTCAGTTAATGCAACACCATTAATCATCTTTATTGTAATAATTGCTTTATTCATTGTTGCTTCTGGTGCAATGATAGCATATGCAGTATATAGATATTTAGATACTCGTAAGGAGTTATCTAATGTAGTTGAAGAAGAAGTAAATGCAGACATCACTGAAGATGATACAAAAGTAGAATTATCTGAAAGGATGGTTGATGCAAATGTCTAATAATGTAGAAAATAATGAAGTAGTAAGATCTACAACTGAAAAGATTTATTATGATGCAAATAATATTGAAGGTCAGATGCTTAGATATCGTACAAATTCTTTATCATATAAACTTGGAATGGGTGCAATTTTATGTAGCGTATTAGCTTCATTTATTAGTTTAAATTCGCTTGTTTGGAATGCGTCTGTAATTATAAAAATTCTAGGTAATATTATTATATTATTATTTGGTTTCCTTTCTGTAGAAAAAGTGAAATCATACTCTAAAGAATATAGCTTTGTACTATGTGGAATTGGAGCTGTATGCTTTGCTAGAATTTTCTGGGGACCATTACAATTAATGATTTGGTATGGTAAGTATAAAGCAGATCCTTCAAATCCTGATCTTAATAAGCATTTAGGACCAACAATTATGGGCGATTATAAGACTCAAGCTTATTTAACTCAAAATGCTGATATTAGAGCTATCATAGCAATCGTTTTATTAGTTATCACAACTGTACTTTTCGTTGCTGCAGGCATTATAGGTCTTATTAGAGCTAAGAAGTATGCTGCATATATGTCAACTCAGGATGTTACTAAGGGGGTATAACAATGGAAAATCAAGAATTATCTAAAGAACCAATTTATGACGTTGTACTCCGTGACGTTAACAAAGTTTATCCTAATGGATTTCATGCAGTTTATGATTTCAATATTAATATTGAAAAAGGTGAGTTTATAGTTCTTGCTGGTCCATCTGGATGTGGCAAATCTACTACTCTACGTATGATTGCAGGATTGGAAGAAATTTCTAGTGGTGATTTGATTATTAATGGTAAGCGTGTTAATGACGTTGCACCTAAGGATAGAGATATTGCGATGGTATTCCAAAACTATGCGCTTTATGCACATATGACAGTTTACCAAAATCTTGCATTCTCATTAACAATCAGAAAAACAGATCCAGTTATTATCCATAAGCAAGTTATGTATGCTGCAACTGTATTAGGATTAATTCCTTACCTAAATAGAAAGCCAAAACAGCTTTCTGGTGGTCAAAGACAAAGAGTAGCAGTAGGACGTGCTATCGTTCGTGATCCAGTAGTATTCTTACTAGATGAACCTCTTTCTAACTTGGATGCCAAGTTAAGAGGTCAAATGCGTAAGGAATTGACAGAATTACATGATAGATTACAATCTACTTTCGTGTATGTAACACATGACCAAATTGAAGCTTTAACATTAGCTTCTCGTATTGTAGTTATGAAGGACGGTTATGTTCAACAAATTGCAACACCTAAGGAAATGTTTGAATATCCTGAAAATATATTTGTTGCAGGATTTATTGGAACTCCACCTTGTAATTTCTATAATGGAAAGATTGATGAAAAAGCAACAAAATTTATTCATGTTTCTGGTGCTGAAATTGCTCTTACTGCAGATCAATCTAAGATATTAAAGGATTATGCTGGAAAAGAAGTTATAATGGCTTCTCGTCCTGATTATGTGTTTACTGATGATGCAACTTTAAAAGCAA
The DNA here is from genome assembly GCA_029050385.1 of Anaeroplasmataceae bacterium. Classification (GTDB taxonomy): domain Bacteria; phylum Bacillota_I; class Bacilli_A; order Acholeplasmatales; family Anaeroplasmataceae; genus Pelethenecus. The sequence goes on from JAIDMV010000369.1 coordinate 5,324, forward strand.
ATGCAAAACAAACATTTAAACTAGAAGTAGATTATTATGAATTCTTAGGTTCATATAAGTTGGTATATGGTGAGTTCGGTGGCGAAAAGATTATCGCTAAGATTAACGGACGTGAAGAAATCAAGGAAAATGTTATTGATGCTTGTTTCCAAGCAGAAAAAATGTTATTCTACGATAAAGAAACAGAAATCAGAATTAGGTAGGTGTTAATATGGAAGATAAAAAAGAAGAAGTAGTAGTTACTACTGAAGAACCTAAAAATGAAGCTGTTTCTAAGCCAGTAGCAGATGAAAATGTCGCTAAAAAGAATACATTCTTATCTTATTTATATGGAATTTGGTATAATTTCATTGATTCATTTAGATACAACCCTTGTA
>JAIDMV010000037.1 GCA_029050385.1 Anaeroplasmataceae bacterium
TTTTTAATGAAAAGGAGTATGATTCAGTTAAAAACGACATCCTTGCTGCACATCAGCTTTTAAGATCAAAACAAGGTGCAGGAAATGATTACATTGGATGGCTAGATTTACCTGTAGAATACGATAAGAAGGAAGTAGCACAAATTGTAGCTGCTGCAAAGAAAATTAAGGCTCAATCTAAAGTGCTATTAGCAATCGGTATTGGTGGTTCTTATTTAGGTGCTAGAGCCGCTATTGAAATGTTGAAAAAGTATTTCAACAATCCAGGAGTTGAAGTGATTTTCGTTGGTAATCAGATTTCTTCAACTTATGTTGTAGAACTTTTAGACTATTTAAAGGATAAGGATTTTTCTATTAATGTTATTTCAAAATCTGGAACGACAACAGAACCAGCTATCGCATTCCGTATTTTCAAAGAGTATATGGAAGAACGTTATGGCAAGGCAGAAGCAAAGAATCGTATTTATGCTACAACAGATAAGGCTAGAGGTGCATTAAAGACCCTAGCAGATGCTGAAGGCTATGAAACGTTTGTAGTACCTGATGATGTTGGTGGAAGATTTTCTGTACTTACACCAGTAGGATTATTGCCTATTGCTGCTGCAGGTGTAGATATTGAAGAAATGCTTGATGGTGCAACAGCTGCATACAAATTCTACAAAGAAGAGGATTTAGAAAAGAATGATGCATTAAAATATGCACTCGTTCGTAATCTTTTATATCGTAAGGGTAAAAAGCTTGAAATGCTTATTAATTATGAACCAAGATTACAATACTTTGCAGAATGGTGGAAGCAATTATTTGGTGAATCTGAAGGAAAAGATGGAAAAGGAATTTGGATTACGTCAGCATCCTTCTCTACAGACTTACACTCTTTAGGACAAATGATCCAAGAAGGAGAGCGTACTATATTTGAGACAGTTTTAAATGTCGTTGAGCCAGTTTCTAATATTGTTATTGAATCTGATAAGGAGAATTTGGATGGACTAAACTTCCTAGCAGGAAAAACAATGGATTATGTCAATAAAATGGCTATGACAGGAACTATGATTGCTCATGTTGATGGTGGTGTTCCAAATATTCGTTTAAATATCCCTAATATTTCAGCATTCAGCTTTGGCTATATGGTTTATTTCTTCGAGCTTGCTTGTGGTGTGTCTGCATACACTTTAGGCGTTAATCCATTCAATCAACCAGGCGTAGAAGCATATAAGAAAAATATGTTTGCCCTACTTGGTAAACCAGGTTATGAGGAGTTAAAAGCATCTTTAGAGGCTAAATTAAAGCATTAATTATGAGTGGAGAGAAATCTCCACTTTTTTCTTGTCTTTTATGACTAGAAATGATAAAATAACTTATCGAAATAAGAGAAATTGAGGTGCTTTATCTATGGCAGATTTTAAAAGAATAGCAAAATTTGAATTGGTTTCACAAAATAATTTTATAGAGTCTTGTGAGATGGAAAATGCAATAGAAATATACAATCACTTAAAGCTTCCTAAGCGTGCAACTAAGGGATCTGCAGGTTACGATTTCTATGCGCCTTTTGATATTACATTAAATCCTGGACAGACAATTAAAATACCTACAGGTATTCGAGTTTCTATGGAACCTAATTATGTATTAAAACTATATCCTAGAAGTGGATTGGGATTTAAATATCGTCTTCAATTAAATAATACAGTAGGCATTATTGATAGTGATTATTATTTTTCCGATAATGAGGGGCATATTTTCGCGAAAATTACAAATGATACAAATGAAAACAAAGTGGTTCATCTAAAACAAGGGGAAGCCTTTATGCAAGGCATCTTTATTGAATATGGAATAACTATAGATGATGATACAACAGAAGTCAGAAATGGTGGCTTTGGCTCTACTACTAAGTGACAAAAGTTGACTATTGCTGACAAATAAGGTATAATATATTCCATATGTAGGAGGTATAATGAGATGGAAGAAAAAGAAGAGGGATTATCCTTAGGTGAAATATTCCACGTTTTATTTATAAAAAAATGGTTGTTGCTAGCAGTGACCTTAGTTATTACATTATTTGGAGTAATTTTTGTACAGTTCTTGTATAACCCTGGAAAGGTAGAGTATCAAGCAACTTTTCAGGTGAAATTTCCAGATGCCTTTAAAGTGGAAAATGATTCTACTAGACATTATCCTGATGGAACAGAATTCTTATATCAAGAATTAATTTCTTTGGATAATTTGAAAAAGGCTCAAGCTAAAGATGAGAGTTTTGCTTCTATAAATGTTGAAAAAATGAAGAGAAATAATGGTATTTCTATTCAAGAATATGAAGCTACTATTAATAATGAACCAGTAAAAACGGAGATATATTCTATCTTTATTTTGAAAAAATATTTTAGTTCGTCAGAACAAGCAGCTGATTTTTTTGAAGCATTAATTGATATTCCTGTAGAAACAATTTTAGAAAAAAGTAAATTAATTGATTATGACCGTTATTTAAAACAATTTGATTCATTAAGCGACTATGCTTCTCAAATGGAAATTTTAATTAATCAAAAAGAATTAATCATTAAAAACTACGATAGACTAATTTCGACTTATAGTAATGCTCATACAATTATTTTAAATGATGGTTCAATAAAACCTATTTCAACCGCTCAAAGTGATATTGAAAGTTATTTTACTCGCTATGATTTAGAAGCAATGAAAAATGAAGTTGAATTGAATGGGTATGTTTATCCAAATTCAGAATTCTTAATTAATGTTAGAAATAATTTAGCGGATTTAGAGCGTCAGTTGGAAAGAAATAATTTAAAGCTTGATAATCTTCAAAAACAAATAAAAGATATTTCTAGTGATGAAGGACAAACGATTATTATTCAGGGACTTATTTCTGAAATTTCAAAAATAACAGAAGAAAATGCAGAAATAGAATCAACTATTAAGGACTATAATAAATATCTTAACGCTTCTAGTGAAGCAGGATATGCTGAGAAACTAGCAAGCTTTGAATCTAGAATGAAAGCTCATTATGAAAAGTTGCAAGAATTCACAGATATTTACGCTGCATTCAATAACGAAATTTATGAAACAAATACAAAGGTATTAGTTTCTGCTGGTTCTATTATAGTTGAAGATGGCGGAATCAATATTTTAATTGCTCTTGCTGCTTCCCTTGTTATAGGTTTTGTATTAGGTTGTTGTTTGAATTTATGCTTAGAACTACCTAAGTTTCTTAAAGAAAAGAAGCATACAAAAGAACTAGAAACAGAAAAAGAAATTGAAGATACAAACGAATAATTATGAAGGTGGTCAATTGACCACCTTTCATTTCTATAGTATAATAGATTTGAGGTGAACACGATGAATTTTAAAATAGAACTACCTAAGTTTAAGAATAAGCAATATAACATATTAGATTTTGGAGCTAAGATATCCACTAAATTTAATAATAAAATGGCTATTCAACAGGCAATTGATACTTGTAGCCAAAATGGCGGTGGTATGGTCATTATCCCAAATGGGTATTTTTTATCTGGACCTATAGTACTTAAGAGTAATGTAAATCTACATTTAGAAAATAATGCATTTTTACAATTTACAAAATCTAAAGAGGAATATCCTTTAATTTGGACAGATTATGAAGGACAAAAAAGAATTAGAGCTGTTTCTCCAATTACTGCAGATCATCAAACCAATATTGCTATTACTGGACATGGAGTCATAGATGGTAATGGTGTTTTATGGCGTGGTATTAAGCGTATGAAACTAACAGAAAAGGAATTCCAAAGATGCTTAAAGAAGAGTCCTTATTTTCAAGAAACTAAAGAAGGTGGCATTTGGTATCCTACTCAAACTGTCTACGAAGGAGTTCAGGTAGGAGAGCCAGACTATAATGACCCTAATGCTTTAGAGTTAGCTTCAAAGCATTATGATATGTATAGACCAGTATTACTTTCTTTAAAGCATTGTGATAAGATTTTAATTGAAGATATTACGATTCAAAACTCTCCTGCATGGAATATTCATCCTTGGTTTTGTACAAATTTCACTTTAAAAAATGCTAAGGTAAGAAATAAGTATTCTGCTCAAAATGGAGATGGACTAGATTTAGAATCCTGTCAAAATTGTGAAATCGTTGGCACTGTGTTTGAGGTTGGTGATGATGGTATTTGTATCAAATCTGGTAAAAATGCAGAAGCTAGACAAATTGAAGGCCCTTGCGAAAATGTATGGATTCATGATTGTAAGGTTTTTGATGCCCATGGTGGCTTTGTTGTTGGCAGTGAAATGAGTAGAGGTGTACATAATCTGCTTGTTGAGAATTGTACCTTTATCGGAACTGATATTGGTGTTCGTTTTAAATCTGCAATGGGCCGTGGCGGCGTAGTTGAAGATATCACGATTCGCAACATTCATATGGCAAATATTTTAGAAGAAGCCTTCATTTTTACTATGGGGTATGTTTTAAAGAATTTAGAAACAGATAAAACAGATGAAATGCAAAGTACATTGCGAGAAGATATTCCTGAATTTAAAAATGTTATTATGGAAAACATCTGTTGTGAGCATGCTAAAATTGGAATTAAAATTGAGGGATTAGAGGCATTACCAATTCATCATCTATATTTTAAAAATATTGAAATCACTGCAGAAGAGGCTTTAGTTCTTAAACGAGCTGAAGAGATTCATATGGATAATGTTATAATAGAGACTCCGAATGGAAAACAGATTTTAAATGAAGTATTAAAGGGGTAGAAATGAAAAACGTAATAGAACAGATTTTAGACGAAAAGAATACAAGCAATATTAAAATACCAGGAAACAATGGAGAAATCTTTACTTTTGAACAAGTAGCGTTAATTCATTTAGAAGAGGCAAGTTATACGATTCTTCATCCTATTGCTAAGGATGTTTTACCCGATGATGTTTTGGTATTTAGAATTGTGTATAAAGAAGATGAAGCATCTTTGGAATTAGAAGAAGATGAAGAGGCTATTGAAGAATGCTTTGATGAATATTACCGTCTCTTAAAAAAGAATAAAAAGTAGTTGAATTTATTTCCTTTGTATGGTAAAATGTTAGAGCTGTTTGATAAACAGCAAAGCACAATGCTCCGCTGGCAACACGGGAAATATCAGGCCATGAGCTTTGGAAATAAGGAGTTGAGATTATGGCAAACGCTAAAGGACAAGCATTAATCAATGAAATAACTGCTCAATACTTACAAGAAAGACCTAGCTTCCGTGCAGGAGATAATGTTAAGGTTTTCGTTAAGATTATTGAAGGTGACACTCATCGTATTCAGGTATTTGAGGGTCTTGTGATTAAGCGTCAAGGTACAGGCATTGGTGAAACTTTTACAGTTCGTAAAATGTCTTACGGAATCGGTGTTGAACGTACATTCCCTGTTCATTCACCTAATATCGACCATATTGAAGTTACTAGAAAAGGTAAAGTACGTCGTGCTAGACTATTCTATATCCGTAGCTTATCAGCTAAGGCTGCTCGTATTAAGGAACGTCGATAATTTAAAAACCAACTTTAAAGTTGGTTTTTATTTTTGCTAAAATATGTGAGACATATTTATAGATTTTCTTCTAGTTTTATATTATAATTATGTTAGAAAGTAGAGGATACAAAATGAATATTATCACCCTATTAACCCCAAAGGAGAATACCTTTTATTTAGATTCACGCTCCACAATTAGACAAGTATTAGAAAAGTTAGATTATCATAAGTTTACATCAGTTCCTTTAATTGACAAAGAGGGGCATTATGTTACAACTTTATCTGAAGGTGATGTATTACGTCACATTAAAAACAATTGTAATTTTGATATTGAAGTTGCAGAATCTTGTACAGTGGATAAGATTGAAATTTATCGACCTTATAAAGCATTAGATATTAGTAGTTCTATTCAAGAAGTTTTAAAATTAGCTTTGGAACAAAACTTTATTCCAATGGTAGATGATCGAGGAATGTATATTGGAATTATTCAAAGAAAGGGAATTATTAAATATTTTTATGAAAACTTTAAAAAGCAATATAAGCTATAAACTATATTCTAATGGAGAACAGTTTATAAAAGAAAACGAAATTTATTTAAAGGCAAATAGTAACACATATGTAGAAACAGCATTTTTCTTTGTGAATGCTCGAAATTATCACACATTAAATCAAAGGAACTATGCTTTACAATTTAAAAGCAATGGGGAAGTATTATTAATCCTAAAGCTTGAACCCTATAATATGCTTCTTTTTGGCTCCAAAAGTCTTTGCTATTATGCTGCAAATATTATATCTGATTTAAACCTTATTGTTGAAAATGTTTTGGGGGAAGAAGAGTGCACATTAGAATTTTTGAAGTGTTATCAGAATCGTTTGGCTGGAGAAGTTGAATTACAGCATTCCATGCAGATTATGATTCTAGAGAAGTTTAATAACTTTTCAGAATCATCTGTTTTTCAGTGTTCAGCTAAAGATTTAGAAGATTTAGCATTATGCTATTGCTCTTTTAAAAAAGAAGCTTTTTCTGAAGAAATAGAATTTTCAGCAGCACTAGAGATATTAAAGGGTAAGGAACATACCTTCTATGCAATCAAAGAAAAGGAAAGAATTGTCAGTATAGCATCTAAGACTAGAAACTATGATACCATCTGTTCAATTTCTTGTGTGTATACTATTTCTGAATATAGAGGCCGTGGTTATGCAAGGCAGGTTGTATCTAGAGTGTGTATGGATATTTTAAATGAAGGAAAAACGCCTTATCTATATGTGGATTCCTTAAACCCTATTTCAAATCATCTATATTTAAGTATGGGATTTATGTACTTGAAGCAGCAACAGGTTCAATATCATTATCATCCTACACATATCAATAGAGCAATTTTTGCGGGAGGCTGTTTTTGGTGTATGGCAGAACCCTTTTACTCATTAGATGGAGTGAAGAAAGTTGTTAGTGGTTTTGTTGGAGGCGAAGAAGTTTTACCTACCTATGAGGAGGTTAAATATGGAAATACAGAGCACAGAGAGGCTATTTTAATTGAATATGATGCTTCAAAAATAAAATATTCAGACCTTTTAGATATATATTTTTCTTCAATTGATCCATTTGATTTTGGAGGACAATATATTGATAGAGGACATAACTATACCTGTGGGATATATACATCAAATCTTTTTGAAAAAGAAGAAGTGTTCAAACGTATCAAAGAATTAGAAGAAAGTCATAATCAAAAAGTATGCGTAGAACTATGTGATGATACTCTATTTTATCCTGCAGAGGAGGAACATCAGGATTATGCTTTAAAAAATCCTGAAAAGATGCAAGAGGAATTAAAAATATCAGGAAGACAAAAACAAGGAGAAAAGAAAAATGGCTAAAACAATTTATCATGTTTCAAAAAGAGATAACAACGGAAGAGAATGGAAGGTTTTTATTCAAGGTTCAACCAGAGTAATTAAACTTTTTGATACTCAAGCAGAAGCTTTAGCTTATGCTAAAAATCTTTGTAAGAACAAAAATGATGGAAGTACAGTTATGCTTCATGGCTTAGATGGGAAAATGAGAAAAGCATAAAAGCATTACTAAAATAAAAATAATGAATGGTTAATAAATCTGAATGAGAAATAGTAAATAATGCATTATAAAAAGGAGAATGAAACAAAGTGAGATTAGATGGTTTTGGCTTATTTGTAGAAGATATGCCTAAGATGATAAAGTTTTATAGAGACGTTTTAGGATTTGAGATTAAAGAAACAGAAGATTCTGTTAATGTGTATTTAATTAAAGATGGAACATTATTTATGCTTTATGGCAGAAAAAACTTCGAGAAGATGACAAATAAAAAATATAATTACATTAAAGGCTTTAATGGTCATTTTGAAATTGCATTATATGTTGATACATATGAAGAAGTAGATTCTTGTTTTGAAGATGTGGTTTCAAAAGGGGCAGTACCAGTTCTTCCTCCTACTACAGAACCTTGGGGTCAAAGGACTTGTTATATAAGTGATCCAGAAGGGAATTTAATAGAAATAGGTTCTTTTAATAGACCTTTTGATAGATAATAACTAAAACATTATATTAATAAAAAACAATAAAAGGTCTAGGGAAATCCTTAGACCTTTCGTTTTCATTCTGGGGCGTATAACAGGGATCGAACCTGCGCGTGGCGGAGCCACAATCCGCTGTGTTAACCACTTCACCATATACGCCAGATTTGTACGTTTTAAAACGTGCATTATTATTATACATTATTTTTTAACATTTTCAATATTATTTTATAAAATTCGTAAGTTTTGTTGATTTTTTTCTTAAATAAGGTAAAATAGTATAGAAGAAAGGAATTTATACATTATGTGGAAAAAGATATTATATTTTGGTATAGCTATTG
>JAIDMV010000370.1 GCA_029050385.1 Anaeroplasmataceae bacterium
ATTAAAATCTATACTCATAAAAATAGCAATAGTTTTAATAATGTAGTCGTAAAATCCACTCCAAAGTTATCAAAAAAATCAGTATTTGGAAAGCATATTATAACTCATGAAATAATAATCAATAATGGTAATACTTCTGTAAAAAGATTAAATGAGAAAAACGGCAATATAAAGACTACGCCACATCATATTGAAGAAAAGAATATTGATGACGCCATAGAAAAACTTTCTAACCGAGAAAAAAGAAAACTAACAAGAAATAAATAAAAGGGCACAATATCTGTACCCTCAAATCTTTAGTGGATCTTTGCTTTCGCAAACTCTTACCGTCGTAAGAACTCTTTAGAATTATGACTTAATTAAAATCGTCATCTTAATTGTCACAAATTCAAGGTAGCCATGCCGAAATGGTTTAGGTCCTTCCACCCATCCATATTTTATCATAAATATTTTTAATGTCAAGTATCTTTTAATTGAGTCCTATAATAAAAATTTAATATGCTTGAGCACTAAAAGAAAAGGGACTAGTAGTCCCGCTTCTTATTCTATATTAATTTTTTTCAAGACTTGTTTCATTGGTTTTTTAATACAACTAGTCTCGCTTAGCATCATACCAACAAGCATACCTAAGCCTAGCATCATTAATTTTTTCAATTCTTTTCACCCATTCATAGTATGGAAAGATATAGGATAACTATAATGGAAATTTATTCCATAAAGCTATATGGAGTAATATCCTCCATATCATATTCCCCTAAGGTATCAAATGGAATAGTTGCATCCAAAATCTTAACCTCATTCACACGGATACCTTGTAATAGATTTAGTAAGCCTGTCTGTCTTTGAGGCTCTAGAGTTTTTACTGCTTCTCTTAAGGTATTGATATCACCTAAAAGAATTAACTTCTTTTTGGCACGAGTCATCGCAGTATAGATAATCTTTTTTCTAAGCATCATATGATAATTTGGTAAAATAGGCATAATCACATTGTCATATTCACTACCCTGTGATTTATGGATAGAGATTGCATAAGCAAGTCTTAAATTATCCACTTCTTTGGCTGGATAGGAAACCATACGTCCATCAAAATCAATAAATAAGGTATCCTTTTCATTGACCTTTGTAATGCCCTTTATAATACCAATATCCCCATTCATCAGTTGGAGAGTTGGATCGTTTTTAAGTTGTAAGACCTTGTCATTCTTCTTTAAAACCAAATACTCCCTGACAAGCTTTTCTTCTTCTGGATTATATCTAGTGGTGATAGCTTCATTGACTGCATCTATACCTGCAACACCTGCATACATTGGAATTAAAATCTGCATACCTGTCTGTAAATCACTTCCTGTTGCAAGATAAGCATCAATCATTTTAAAAAGCATTTGATTTAAACTCTTTGCATCACAAGGATAAAAATATACCTCTTTTTTATCACTAAAAACTCTAAAATCGACATCTCCCGAAAACACCATATGAGATAGCTTTACAATATTTGAATCTCTTGCCTGACGCATAATCTCAAATAGCTTTACTGTAATAAATAGATTAGAGGCAATTAAATCATGAAATACATTTCCTGGTCCTACAGAAGGCAACTGATTTTCATCTCCAACAAGGATGATTCTAGCACTTAAAGGAATTGCCTTAAATAAAGAGGCAGCAAGGTTGATATCAATCATAGAAGACTCATCTACAATCACTAAGGAACAAGAAAGTGGACTATCCTCTGAATAGGTAAACCCTCCCTCATAGTTATACCCTAAAGCCTTATGGATGGTAGTTGCCTTAAAGTTGGTTACCTCACTCATACGCTTCGCTGCTCTACCTGTTGGAGCCATCATAGTAACCTTATAGTCAAGTGTATCACAGGGGAAGGTTAAGTTATTTAATATTGCATAACTTCTAAGTATTCCATTAATAATGGTTGACTTACCTGTACCTGGACCACCAGTGATAATGGTAAGCTTATTGGACAGAGCTTTAAAGATAGCTTCTTCCTGTAAATCCGTATAGGTAATAGAAATGTCTCTTTGAACATCCTTGATTGCTTCTTTTATTTTATCTGGTTTAAATTCTCTTGTGTGATGATTTTTTAATTTTTGAAGTGCCTCTGCACATCTGATCTCACTTTTATATAATAGAGGATCATAATATCTATCTTCATCTTGAATAATCTTTTCATTCTGAACTAAATTGGCTAAAGCTTTAGATAGTTCATCCATTGTAATTAAAGGATTGCTACCTAATAACATATAGCTTGAATTCAAGAGTTGTCTAGAGGTTAAAAAGGTATAACCCTGTTGATAACAAACTGTATTTAAGGTATACCTTATGGCTTCTCTTAATCTAAGTGGGTCATTTTCCATAAAGCCAAGCTTTAAAGCTAAAGCATCACTCTTCTTAAAACCAAAGCCTTCTACGTCATAGATTAAGGAATAAGGGTTATCCTCAATCCGCAGTGCTGCCTCTGTCCTATAGGCATCATAAAGTCTATATACCATCTTATTGGTTAAGCCATAGCTATAAAGCTTAATAACAACCTGTTCTGTTGCATAGTTCTGTTTTAAAGTTTCTACGATAACCTTCTTTTTTGCATCATTCATCTGCTTCACAGAATCTAAAACAGAAGGCTCATCCATAATCTTTTGAATACAGTCTATACCTAATTCTTCTACAATGTTCTTAGCTAGTTTTTGACCAATACCAAAGAACTTATCACTTGATAGATAAGCAATAAGTCCATCTTCTGAAAAAGAATTACTTCTTGTATAGGATTCTACCTTAAACTGCTCTCCATACTTTGCATGCTTACTGTATTCTCCTACAAATTCATATTCTAATCCTTCTTCTAATTCTATAAAAGAACCTACAATAATAACCTCTTTATCCTTGGTCTTCACTCTTGCAACCTTATATAAGGAATCTTCACTTTTATAAATATAAGAATCAATACTACCGTAAATAATCTCGCTCATCAGTATTTTCTTCTTTCTTCATCATAATACACCTGATCAATAATGGCTCCACCTAAACAAATCTCTCCATCATAAAATACGACAGCTTGACCTGGAGTTACGGCCCTACATAGTTCTGGATAAAATACTTGAATTGTATTCTCATCCACATATTTCATTGTCACTGGTATATCCTTCTGACGATATCTAAATTTAGCAGTATAGGGATGATCTTCTAGTAATGGGTCACAAATCCAGTTAAAATCCTTCGCGGTACACCAATTAGATTCCAAATAAATACTATCATGACCTTGACCAACGATGAGTTCATTTTTTTCTAAATCCTTACCACAAACAAACCATGCTTCACTTTTGAATTCATTAGAACCACCTATACCTAAGCCTTTTCTTTGACCTATGGTATAATACATTAATCCATCATGTTTACCAATAACCTTACCCTCAGGTGTAACCATATTTCCTGGTTTGGCAGGTAAATAGTTTTTTAAGAATTCCTTAAAGTTACGCTCTCCAATAAAACAAATCCCAGTAGAATCCTTTTTGGTTGCAGTATAAAGATTTGCCTCTGCGGCAATTTTTCTAACCTCAGGCTTTGTAAGATGTCCTATAGGAAATAAAGCTTTCTTTAATTGTGCTTGAGTGAGCATACACAAGAAATAAGTTTGATCCTTATTGTCATCTACTCCACGAAGCAAGTAGCTTTTATCCTTTTCATGACGAACTCTTGCATAATGCCCCATCGCAATATACTCTGCTCCTAAGGAATCTGCCTTCTTTAAAAAAGCATTAAATTTAATATATTTATTACACATAATATCTGGGTTTGGAGTTCTTCCACTTTTATATTCATTTAAAAAGTAGGTGAACACCGTATCCCAGTATTCTTCTATAAAATCAATACGATGAAGTGGAACATTTAATTGTTCTGCCACTTTTACTGCATCTTGGTAATCTAACTCCTGTGGGCATACATCGTTATTTAAATCTGGATTACCTAATATATCATTATTGGTTGCAGAATCCCAGTTTCTCATAAACATTGCTTCTACATCATAGTTTTCATCCTTTAATACCTTGAGTGCAACACTAGAATCTACACCACCAGATAAACCTAATATGACCTTTTTCAAGAGTTTCACCACCTTATATAGAAATATTTTAGCACATAGTTACAGAATAATCTAGAAAAGACTTTATTTTTTTTGTATAATACGTATGGTGATATCTATGCAAAATGAAAACGAACATACCTATGATAATGGATTTCATCCTAAAGAAGTTCATTTAAAACCAAAATATAAGTTCTATAATCAAAATATATTCTTCCGCTTTTTTGCTTGGCTTATTGTTTTATTTACAAGATTATGGCTGATTTTTCCAAGATTTTTTATGGGCGTAAAAACAATTGGAAGAAAAAATAAAAGAAAGGTTAAAGGAGCAGTTATGGTTTCTAACCATATTCATCCTTTAGATGCCTTCTTCTTAGCTGCCTCAGTATATGGAAGAAAAGTATATGTGACAATGCTAGAAAGTAATTTGGGCTTTGGAATCGTATCTCGATATATGCGTATGGCAGCAGCTGTTCCCATTCCAACAGAGCGTAGACAATTAAGACGCTTTAGTGAAGATACAGAAAAAACTTTAAAAAAAGGAAAAAATATTTTATTTTATCCAGAGGCTGCTTTAATGCCTTATTGTGATCATATTAGAAACTTCTTACCAGGTGCGTTCCATTATGCTGTTAGTTCGAATGCTCCTATAATGCCTTGTTGTTTTACCTTCCATAAGCCTAAAGGAATTCAAAAGATCTTTAGAAGGAAAAAACCTGTAGTTCATTGTAATTTTTTAGAGCCCTATTTTATCACTCCTAGAGAGACACGAAAAGAAACTATAGAAGCTACTGCACAAGAGGTTCACGATATAATAGAAAACTATTTTATAGAGCATAGTGATTACTATTATAAGGATGGACAAAAAATAAAATAAAAGTGTTCTACAAATTTGTAGAACCTTTTTTATTCAAAATATAAGCCATAGATATCTAAATAAGCATAAGGAAATTGCTCGCTGCCTTCCTTTTGAAATCCATACTTTTCATATAATCTTACCGCAGCAGTATTACAAGCATCTGCTAAAATTCCTAACCCCTCAACTCCCATTGCCTTTGCCTCTTCTATCATGGATTTAACTAGGAAAGACCCATAATGCTTCCCTACATAGCCATCCTTCACCATGACTCTACCAAAGCTTTGTAAGTTTTCTTTTTTAAATGTGTGGGGTGGATACTCTACTTCCGCAGGATGGAAACATGCATATCCTACAATCTCTCCATCCTCTTCAAGAACTCGTCCATAGCCTTTTTCTATATCCTCTATAATCATTTCATCAAAGGGATAGCCGTCTAGCCAAATCGGTAAATTTTCTTCAACTATTCTTTTTTTAACCTCGTTCTTCATTGTTAAGATTTCATTAATATCTTTTGGATTTGCTATACGGTATTTCATA
>JAIDMV010000371.1 GCA_029050385.1 Anaeroplasmataceae bacterium
TGATTGGATGATTGTTGGTGCAGGTGTATGTGCATATTTCATTATAGCTTGTGCATTATTAGGTGATAACTTAGTTACTAACTGCTTTTCTACAATAGCTGGATTCGGAATTAAATTTCCAGGAATTATCTTTACTTTAGATTTAAATGGAATTATATCCTTGATTCTTATAAAAGTACTATTCGGAATTATTACGATTATAATTTCTGCACTTGCCTTTATTGCAGCTTGCTTAATTAGTGGTGCTTTAGCAGTTGTATATTATCCATATATTTTAGTTATCAGCTATAAACATCCAGAAGACATTGATTTTGATTAATAAACAAAAAGCAGTGTTTATAGAGATTTAAAAGAAGGACTTTTAAGTCCTTTTTTCTTGCTTTTTTATTACGCATTTTGTATAATTTAGGAGGAAACTAGGTGATTTTATGGAAAGCATTTATAATTATACTGAGGATATGCTAAAAGAATATTGGATCTCTAAAGGCGAAAAATCTTTTCGTGCCCCTCAGACAATAGAATGGCTATATCGTCATCTGATTGCTTCGTTTGATGAAATCACCAATATGAAAAAGACAGTAATCGAGGAATTGAAAAAAGATTTTACATTAGGAACTTTAGAATGCGTCACACATCAAAAATCCAAAGACGGAACACAAAAGTTTTTATTTCAACTTGAGGATGGCAATTTAATAGAAACAGTTTTAATGCATCAGGAATATGGCTATAGTGTATGTGTTACAACAGAAGTAGGTTGTAATATGGACTGCCAATTTTGTGCAAGTGGAATGAAAAAGAAACTTAGGAATTTAGAAACTAAGGAAATGATCCTTCAGATTCTAATGGTTTCAAAGCTTGCTCAAGTTAGAGTGAGTCATGTGGTTGTAATGGGAATTGGAGAGCCTTTTGACAATTATGACAATGTGATTTCTTTTTTAAAAATTATAAACCATCCTTTAGGATTAGAAATAGGAGCTAGACATATTACAGTTTCTACATGTGGAATCGTTCCTAAAATTATAGAATATTCAGATTTTGATTTACAAGTAAATTTAGCGATTAGCTTACATGCTCCTAACAATAAGATAAGAAATCAGCTTATGCCAATCAATAAGGCATATCCTATAGAAGAAATTGTAAAGGCAATTCGTTATTATATCCATAAAACAAACCGAAGAGTAACCATAGAATATATCCTCATCAAAGGCATCAATGATTCTGTAGAATGTGCAGATGAGCTTGCCACTTTATTACATGGTTTAAATGTGTATGTCAATTTAATTCCTTATAATGAGGTTTTAGGAAAACCATACGAGCGTTCTAAAAAAGAGGATATGGTAGCCTTCTTCGATTGGTTAAAGAAAAGAAGAATCAATGTACAGCTTCGTAAGGAACAAGGCTCTGATATTGATGCTGCTTGTGGACAATTAAGAAGTAAGCATTTGAAATAAATAAAAAAATCTCTTCAAAAGAAATGAGGAGATTTTTATTTTTCTAAATAATGTTCTCGGTTAAATACTTCATATTTTGTAGTTTTTGTCAAATACTATTAATGGTGATTTTATGAAGTGGACATTAAGATTATGGTTAGTAACCTTAGGAATAATTTTAATATGGATTTATTTTTTATTTATTTCTCCTAAAATATTTAATAACCATATTGTAACAATTCCAAATG
>JAIDMV010000372.1 GCA_029050385.1 Anaeroplasmataceae bacterium
TTAGTGTATGGAGAAGTATATATTATTAAAAACAGAACGAGAAAATTTTTCTTATATCATAGATGTGTTTCGTCTGCTTATTGGAAATACTGCACAAATAGAAGAAGATAGAGATTTTATAAAAATAAAATGTCAGGATGTAGATGAAACAGAAATTGAGGCTACAATCGAATCTTTAGAAAATGATTTGAATGCCTTGATTTCTTCCTATCAGACAACATCCTTACGGCCATCAAAGGAAATTACTTTAGCTGAAAAATCTTTCTTAGAAATGAGCTATGGTCACTATCAGTTTAAAAACTTTTTATACCAAGTCAAAGAAAAAGGTGCAGCTTTAGATTTCTTTCAGTTCATTGTGGAAGGCAGTGGAGTAACTGAAGATATCATTTTAGCTATGGCGGATTGTGATTTGAATGTATCAAAGGCTTCCAATCTTTTATATATGCATAGAAATACCTTATTATATAAAATTGAACGACTCATTACATTAAGTGATTTTGATTTAAAAAGCTTTAATGACTTATATCTTTTAGTTCAACTATTAAGAGCCAAATAGGCTCTTTTTTTGTACAATTTGTACATAGTAATCTTTTTCTTCTTAGAGTATAATATAAGCAAATAAGGAGGAAGTTCTATGGCAACTTTAAATTTAAATAATATTAATAAAATTTATCCTAATGGTGTTCAGGCAGTTTTTGATTTTAACCTTGACATAAAGGATAAGGAATTTATCGTATTTGTTGGTCCATCTGGATGTGGTAAATCTACAACACTTCGTATGATTGCTGGTTTGGAAGATATCACAAGTGGTGAGTTATACATTGATGGAGAATTAATGAACAATGTTAACCCTAAGGACCGTGGTATTGCGATGGTATTCCAGTCTTATGCATTATATCCTCATATGACAGTATATAATAATATGGCATTTGGTTTACAATTACGTCGTGTACCAAGAGAAGAAATTGAAAAAAGAGTAGCAGAGGCTGCAAGAATTCTAGGACTAGAAAAATTCTTAGATCGTTATCCACGTCAATTATCAGGTGGACAAAATCAGCGTGTAGCTTTAGGTAGAGCAATTGCACGTGATGCTAAGGTATTCTTGTTTGATGAACCATTATCTAACCTAGATGCAAAGCTTCGTGTAACCATGCGTGGTGAGTTAACTAAACTACATCGTAATTTAGGAGCTACTACAATTTATGTAACACATGACCAGATTGAGGCGATGACCATGGCTTCAAGAATCGTTGTTATGCGTGATGGACGTATTCAACAGGTTGGTAACCCTAAAGAAATTTATGAGCATCCAGCAAATGTATTCGTAGGTGGTTTCATCGGCACTCCACCAATGAACTTCATTCATGGTAGCATTGATAAAAAAGGTGTATTTACTGCTGTAAAAGGTGACTGCAAGGTTTTAATTCCAGAAGGCAAGCTTAAGGTTGTTGCAGATGCTGGATATATTGGAAAGGATGTTATCCTAGGAATTCGTCCTGAGGACATTCATGATGATCCAGTAGTATTAGAAACATACCCTGAGTCAACTATCGTTGCTACAGTAGATGTAGCTGAGCTTTTAGGAGCTGAAACTAATATTTATTCTACTATTGGAGATGATGCTATCATTGCATCTGTACCTGCTCGTGATGATTTATCTAAAGGAAGTACAGTAAAATTAGCTTTCGATATGAATCATTGCCATGTATTTGATTCAGAAACAGAAATGGCTATTATCTAATTGAGTTTAAATTCACTGCCAGTATGGTGGTGAATTTTTTTTCTTTAGAAAAAAAGATTTTTTATGAATAATGTTGAATTTTTTATAATTTGTGTGTATAATAATAGTATAGGAGGAAGGTTCTGATGGGTATGTTAGGAATGAGTGAAAATATACGTACGCGTAAGGCTGATAAAAAAGAAAAGCGTTATGCAGAATTTGAAAGAAGGATTAGCGAAGTAGAAACCAGCAGAAACTACAAAACAGAAGAGGACTTATTACAAGAGGATAAGAATAAGATGATTAGAAAGATACATCTTTACCCTGTTCTATTTTCTGTTTTTTATGCAATGATAGGAGCAGCTTTTTTAACTCTTGGAATTTGTATGGCTTTAAAAGTATTAGGTAATTTACTATGGCTTGGAATCCTGTTTTTAATTCTAAGCTTAGGTATCTTTATTTCGCTTTATCCAATCCAAAAAAGAATTCAGGAGCATTTCTATGCAAAATATGGCTCAGTTTTATATCCTGCTTCAAATGAAGAAGAAGAGTATGAGGATGCTGCTAAGGTTTTAGAGGATATCAATCAGGAATAATACCCACTAGTTTTGTTCCATTTTTTATATTTACATTTTTAGATTATAATGTTATAATTATGCTAATTAGGAGGATTTATTATAATGGCTATTTTTGAAAAAGTTCAAGAAATAATTGTTAAAGAATTAAAGGTTGATGCCTCTAAAGTAACATTAGAAGCTTCATTAAAGGATGATCTAGGTGCTGATAGTCTAGATGCAGTAGAAATTGTTATGGACATTGAAGATGAGTTCGGTGTAGAAATTGATGACACTAAGGCTGAGGCAATTTCTACAGTAGGCGATCTTGTAGCCTATATTGAAGAATTAACAAAGTAAGAAATCAGCTGCGCAATGCAGCTTTTTCTTTTCTAAAGAAAGGAGGGTAACATCTTGAATAAAGATAGTTCTTATTGGATAAAGGAATGGAAAACCAGTAAAAATTTCAGAGTTGAAAATGATAGAATCAAACCAAAATCCTATCTTTTTTCGACATTTCCTAAAACGAATTTGTTTGGATTTCAGGATTTAAATGTACGCCCTCTGCTTGTTGGTGATTTTTTTTCTAGATATCAGCGTATGGATGGATACAATGTTTTATTCCCAACGGGATTTGACTCTATCGGTCTAAGTTCTTATATGGAAAATAAACGTCACAGCAATGCTATTAATGATGATATTTCCACTATCTTTGAAGAACAAATGCTTTCCTTAGGAATTGGTATGGATGATCAGAAAACAATTGATTTAAAGCATGAGGATTTTTTGACATCCCTTCAGCTCGCGTTTATTGAGCTCTATGAGTTGGGATATATTCAATATGGCCTTATAGATGTCTGCCAGGATAAATCAGGGAAAAAGATATTGGATACTTATTTTAATAAAAAGAGTCTTTTCCCAAATAAGGTTAAAGCCTTTTATCTAGATATCAGTGGAATTAGAGAAAGTGTATTAGAAAAAATAGATGCACTTCCTTTAGACAATACCTTAAGTCAGAATCTAAAGAATGTTTTTGCTCCAAAGAAAAGTCTGACGATTCATTTTTCAGTTACGAATGGTGCGAAGCTTTCCTACAATTTTAAAGAACCAGAATATATTGGAGGTATATCCTTCATTCTTTTACATCCAGATTATATCGATTTTACAGAATATACGCTTTACGAGGAATATCCTGCAATAGAATTATATTTATCGGAAGATAATACCAATGATTTTGGAGTATTTACGGGCAGTTATGCAATTAATCCTCTGACTGGAAAAAAGATACCTATTTTTATCAGTGTGAAATATGATTGTCCCGTTTATGTGGCTAATCCCTATTTGAATAGTGAGGATCGTATTACTGCACAGGAAGAAGGACTTCCGATTATAGATGTCGTTCAAAATGGAGTGTTTATTGAAAGTGATTTTTTAAATGGACTTCCTGTAGAAGAAGGAAGAGATTTAATAATGGATCAGTTTGTCTCTGCTGATATTGGAACCTATGAATCCTATTATAGCAAAGATAAGATTCTTATGTCCTCTTTGGATTCCTTTGGAGCCCTTTTACCATTTTTTATTGATAATGAAGAAGAATTACATTCTTTAAAAAACTATCTTCCTTTTGTTTTGTCTTCTAAATTCAGACCTGTATTATCTGACGATATAGAGGTTCCAGGAAATATGATTTCAGGAAGCATCAATCATATTTTTTCAACAGGAATTTTATCGATTCTTTCTATACTTTATGATAACGTTGGAGCCAGCTCCTCTATCTTTTCAATGGATGCAATCAAGAATTATCAGCTTTGGAAGGGCATAGAGGTTTTAACTATTCCGCAAGAAGAAGTTTATGAAAACATCTTTGTTCCGTTATGTTTTTTGTCTATTATAGAAAAAGAAAAAGGAGTAAAGCTTCCTCCTTTATTTAGAAAATTAGAACTTGTATCTTTGACCTATGATGATGAATATCACAAGATAACCCGGTCTAATAATAATTTATTTGATTTTTCTATCCTGCTTAAAAAATATTCTGGTGATGCCTGCAGGATGTATTTTTTAAGCAAGCCTCTTCATCAGGATTTCATTTTCAATGAGGCAGAGCTGGCAAGTATGAAAAATTTGAAGAAGAGTATAGAAGAATTCTATACTAAGCCTTTTAGTGAAAAGGATCAGTTAAAAGCCTCATTTAAAGAATTTGTAAACCAATGTCTTAAAGCCTTGGAAGACAAAGATATCTACCATTATGTAGAGGGATTGACCGATTTCTTTAAAGAAGAACTTTGGAACAATGATATTACCTATAAGCAGGGGTTAGTGTTATTAAAAATCATATATCCTGTTTGCCCATTTTTAGCAGAAGATATATATAGAGATGTCTTCCATGGAAAATACTTAATTAGTGATGATGGCTGGATTCTTTAAATTCATCGCCCTGATATACATTAAGCTTACGCATTCGCTTGTCGATTTCATTCATTACGACAAGCTTTTTTAATGGCCATTTTGGAAGGAAGATATCCTCTTTGATTCCATCTGCTGCCAAGCGATGAATGATTATAGAAGGCTTTAACCTGGCAATCTGTTTTACTGTAATAGCTACATATTCTTCTAAAGACAAAATAGGAAAAGGTTCTTTTTGATATTCTTCAAAAAGTAAAGTATCCTTTAAAAGAAGAAGACTATGAATCTTAATTCCATCGATATCTAATGCATTAATAAAATCTATCGTACTTAGCATATCGGTTTCTGATTCATTAGGTAGCCCATTTATAATGTGGGCAACTACCTGTATGTTTCTTTTTTTCAGCTCCTTTACACATTCTATAAACTCAGCATTTGTACAACAGCGATTTATTTTTTGAACTGTAGCTTCATTAGAGGTTTGAAGTCCTAATTCAATAGAGAGGGGAACTCTTTTATTTAGCTCATTTAAATAGTCGTAGAGTTCTTTCGTAAAACAATCGGGACGGGTAGCAATCGCAAGCTCAACAATATAATCAGGATCTAATTCTAGAATGCCCTCATAAAGTTCTTTTAGTTTTTCTAAAGGAGCATAGGTATTAGAGTACGCTTGAAGATACGGAACAAAAAGTGCATTAGGCCATTTTTTAGTGATTATAGCTTTCATTTCAAAATACTGATCACGTATAGAATGTAGAGGATTTCCTGCTGTATCTCCACTTCCCATTTTTGAACAATAGGTACAGCCTCCATAGCCTTTCGTTCCATCCCGGTTAGGACATGTGAAACTGGCATTTAATGCAATCTTGGCAACCTTACAGTTGAGTTTGTTTTGATAGTATTCAGTTAGAGTATTATAGTGTTTTTCTTGATTCATGAGGATCACCTATAAATATTATAACAAATTTTTAATCTTAAGTGGTAATAATTGTTGTTTTTTGGTATAATAAAAATAATGTGAGGTTTTAAATATGTTTGAAAGAATTAAGGATTGTGTGTGCCATCCTAGGTA